>NZ_JAMYQV010000028.1:0-88166 GCF_040321065.1 Mesorhizobium sp. M0563 | reverse complement strand
CCCCCCCCGCGCGAGGGGGGCGCCCCCACTCCATCCGCCCCCCCCACCCCACATCAATTCAACTGCCCCCCGCCGCGGCGCGCTGCGCCCCCCCCCCGGCTGCTCGTGAACCGCGCCCGGTCTTCTTCGGCAGGCTTCAGCGATCTTGCCCCGTTCGGCTCGCGTCCCTGGCGCGGGGCAGCCTGTCGGCTGCTACTGGCAAGTACCTGGTCGGGTGCAGGCGCTGCAATGCGTTGGATGGTCATCGCATAAAGTTGATCAGAACGTTCCTCCGATTCGGATACCTCCCCGCCAAGGGTTACGAGGCCCCACCCCTCTATTGATCCGGGTCGACTCGCCCGTGCAGCGCCGGCGTGGAAAGGGCGCCCGAGGCGCCCTTCATTTCAGATCGGCTGTCAGCAAGCCGCGTCGCCTTGGTATCAGAAACGGTAGGTGACGCCTGCGCCTATCAACCACGGATCGAGCGCAGCCTTCCCCATCAGCTTCGCGCCGTCGACCGTGACGTCGAAGTCTGGCTTCAGGAAGAGCTTCTTGATGTCGAAGTTGACTCCCCAGTGCTGATCCACCATGTAGTCGAACCCGACCTGCAGCGCAGTGCCGAACGTGTTCTTAACCTTGAGAGCATCGGCGCTGCCGACATCCTGGTTATAGAATATCGTGTAGTTCACGCCGGCGCCGACATAAGGCTTGAACGCGCCGAAATTGGTAAAATGATACTGCAATGTGAGCGTAGGCGGCAGCAGCCAAACCTTGCCAATATTGCCCAGCCCCCCGATCGTTTCTTGGCCCTCGATGTTCGCATAGGTGGTGCCGAGTATGAGCTCGGCGGCGATGTTGTCCGTGAAGAAATAGGAGATATCGAGTTCCGGCGTCACCGTGTTCGAATAGGAAAGATCGGAGCCGGGCACTGCATTGACGTAGCCCGAATCCTCAGTGACGACCCCCAACGCACGCAGGCGGATCTGCCAAGGGCTTGGCGCTTCCGTGACCGAGGCTCCCGCCTGCGGGACGCTCGCCGCTTGCGCAAGGTCCGCCGCGACGGCCTGCTGTCCCATCACAATGAGGACAACGGCCGCTGTTACTCCCCGCGCCGCGCGCATTTGGTTTCTCGCCATGATATTCTCTCCTTGCTCTTCAGAAATGTGGACTGAATTACGAAAAATCTTGCTCGAATTGCTTGATATTGGCGGAGCGCTCGTGCCCAGTTTGCTTCGCGGCTGCGACCGCATGTTCGGCGCGCATGATCATGGGATGATTCTCCTCTTTCCGTGCCGCAGCGCGTTTTGCGGACTGCGCTGCAGGTGTCGTGCCAAATGAGAAAATCATTTCATAACAATGCGATCACCCTGATGGCGCTGTGTCTCATGTCCGACATCGTCGAAGATCCGACAACGAACGCAGCCGTGACCGCCTGATAGAACCTCCCGTGCCACTCGGTGGGCACTGCGGAATAAACAGTGAAGCTCACCGCGAAACTGGCCGAGCTGTCGGATCGACATCGGCGACGGGGCGTTCGACGACCACTACGTCGCTGGTGTCGGGCGCGGCACAGCCTGAGGACTCCGCGGCGGCGATCATCGAATAACTGCGTTTACGATTGCTCCATCCTGGCCCACCGGTCGGCGCGCAAAAGACTGCTTTGCGGCCTTATCCCTCCGCCTGGATTGAGTCGCAGGGACCGAATGGCGCACGTGCTTTTGGAACCGGCAGAGTGGTCATAACGCAATTCTCTTCGGGCTATCTTTACAGAGATTCGACAATCCAGTTGGTGAACGTCCCATATCGCGCAATCATTGATCCGCTTAGGTCTGGGCATGCGCCCATCCGCAACCATCTCATCAAAGGCATCGATCCGACCCCAACATAGAGAATTGCTTCCCCATGAGAGAGGCGTCGCGACGGACATGAGATTGCGTCACTCTTCATGATCGCGGCCTCCGAGGATGTCGGGATCGAGCCACTGCAACGGCACGATAGGGCGAAGGACCTGGCAGCTCTTGCAACTGCCGACCTCGATGGGCGAAGGCACATCGCGATCTGTCCGGCAGAGACACCAAGTTCTGCACTGTCCCTTCATGAAGACTTCGTGCTGGTCTCCATAAGAGAAGTTTTCTGGTGCAGAAGGGGCCCGATTAGCTATTCGGAAAAAGGCGACATCGACGTGCAAATGGGGCGCCGCTGTGAGGCGTCCCCCTCAATGTCGGATTTCCGACAGGATCGCAAATCTGCCAACCCATTGTTAAATAAAACTTCCTTCTCTGGCACGGCCCATGCATGGGACTCTGCGAACGCATCAGCGAGACGTCGTCCATGATCATGCGCACTGAAAATGCCGTAGCCGCAGTGAAAACCGCGCTCTCGCCTGCCATCAAGTCGCCGAAAGGCCGGCGCGTCATGGTCGAGGCGGGCGATTGCGCCGGCTTCAAACACCTTAATGGGCCTGGAAAGCTCCTCGCGTGACGGCGACGCGGGCATCCAGACGGGCGGAAAGGACATACGTCGTTGCCCCACGTCGCCGGCATGACCCGTCGATTGTCACCGCGCTGGAATGCTCGGGTCTACATTCGACGACCCGAACGCGCTGGACAAATTCTCGCAAATCCGGTCGGGACCGGGGCTCGAAAACGTCCGCGACGGGCCCAATGGCTATGGGCGATACTCGCCGCGAACAAGCCGCCTAGTGGGAAGACTCTATAGGAGGAAAGCAAGTGGAGTTATCCTGCGTTGGGGTCGGTGCTGGGCCGTCTAATTTGAGCCTTGCGTGTCAGATACACGAGCAAGTTGGGCAAGGGGCATTGTTCCTGGATCGGCAGGTCGACTTCCGCTGGCATCCAGGCATCGCATTCGATTCCTCGGAGCTCCAGGTCAGCCACTTCAAGGACCTGGTCACGCTGGCGAATCCGCGATCAGCCTACACTTTCGTAAACTTCCTGCACGAGAACGGGCGTCTGTATCACTTCCTGAACGCACAGTTCGAGGCTGTGTTCAGAGCTGAGTTTGAGCAGTACCTGAACTGGGCCTTCCACAGGAACCCACTTGTCCGTGGCGGCGAGACCGTGCACGAAATCCGCTTTGACGGCGCGTTTCGGGTGCGGACGGATGAGGCGGTTCTCGGCGCCAGAAACGTCGTGGTCGGCATTGGCAAGCAGGCGCAAATTCCGCCTCAGTTTCAGGGCTGGACTGGACGCAACCTGTTCCACTCATCTGTTTTACTGCACATCCATCCCGAGGTGCGGAGAAAGCATGTCTGCGTGGTTGGCGGAGGCCAGTCGGGAGCCGAGGTGATGTTGCATCTTGTCGGCCTGCCGAAAGAACGGCGGCCTGCCTCGATCACTTGGGTCTCGCAGCGCGAAAACTATCTGCCTCTGGACAACAGCCCGTTCACAAACGAGTTGTTCATGCCCTGCTTTTCGGATCGTTTCGCGGCGATGAGCGAGTCGCAGCGTAAGCTGCTCCTGCGGCGTTTCGTGCTTGCCTCGGACGGCATTTCGGAAAGCACGTTGCGCGCGATCTATCAGGCGCTGTACCGCCACGCATTTTTCGAGCCAAACCGATCCGACATCACACTGCGGCCGGGCTGCACCGTCTCGCACTGCATCAACGCCGGCGCGGGTCACAGGCTGACCCTGCAGCACGGCATGGTCGAAGTCGAAGAAGTCACGGCTGACATCGTCATCCTGGCCACCGGTTACGAGAACGCGGTGCCAGACTTCTTGGAACCCATCGCGCACCGGCTGGAGCAGATCGACAATGAATTGGCTATTCGCGAGGATTTTTCGGTGAGCTGGGAAGGACCGCGTGACAGACGCATCTTCGTACAAAACGCGAGCCTCGGGCAGCGCGGCCTGGCCGATCCGAACCTAAGCCTGCTGGCCTGGCGCGCGCGCCGCATCCTCGATAGCCTTCTTGGGCGCGCGCCATGCGCGAACCCCGAGCATCCTGGCTTCATCAGCCATACCTCGATCGGGAGCTGGCCCGCCCCCGCAGCCGAAGAAATGGGCAGCGGGATATGACTCGTAGACTTTTGATCATCGGCGGTGGCATCCTAGGAATGATGTGCGCCTCCGCTGCGGCGAAGGCCGGAGGCTTCTCCGAAATCATCGTGACCGAACAAGCCCTTGGACCAAGCGGCGCATCGCATTATTCTGGGGGCGTGCATTTCCCCTACGGTTGTCAAGACCGTACCAGGTCGCTCACTCGAAAGAGCTCCGTGGTCTTGGCAGCCATGGCTGGGTCGGCGGTCAGCGGATGGTGCCGGCCTTTAGCGATGCGTGTCGTGGCTGGACCGGGTGAAGCGACTGATCCGGCCCAGTTTACGGAACCCCTGGACCCGGCTGAGCCTGACATAGGCAGTCTCGCGCCGAGCTTCTGCGGACAATATCCGCCGGAGCGGAACGCACTTAGCATCGCCGTCCCACATGACGTGAGTCCGTCTCCGTGGACCCGCAACTTGACCAGCGCCCGACTGCCCTAATTGGGATGTCCGACCAACCAGTCTTTCCAACAGGAGGCTTTTCGCATGTTGACTGATGCACAAAGAGAAAAGTGGCAGAAAGACGGATACGTCAGGCTCGAAAGGTTCTTCGCTCCAGCGGCTCAGGAAGATATATCTACTTTTGTCGAAGATATGTCACGCTGGGATGTCAGCGATGATAAATGGCTCATGTGGTTCGAGAAGACGACGGACAATCGAAAGATCATCTCAAAGATCGAGAATTTTCTCGACTTCCATGATCCATTGCGTCGTTTGCTCTTAGAAGATCAGCGCATAGAGTCAGCGGTCGAGGATTTGCTTGGCGAAGATTCGCGCAGGCTCAAGGAGTTGCTGATTTTCCACTACCCCGACAGCGGCGGCTATCTCCCGCATCAGGACATTTATCACATTCCACACAAACTCCCCGACCGGATGGTCCATGCGGTGGTTGCCATAGGCATCGACGACTCCGACCCGGAAAACGGCGGGCTTTTCTTCAGCCCCGGCAACCACAAGAAGGGGGTGTTTCCCATGGATGCCGGTGGGGTGATCGATCCTCAAGTCGCCGCAATGTTCTCCTGGGAACCCGTAGTATGGAAGGCTGGCGACATCTTCATCTTCGACGATTACGCACCGCACTACTCACGACCGAACAAAAGCAATCGTTCGCGGCGGACACTCTACTTGGTGTTCCAGCGTGCTTCAACCGGTGGACCGACCCGCGCTGAATATAACGTGCTTAAGCGCGCCCTTAACCCGCCCGAGGGCAAAGTGGCCGATGTCGACAAACTCAAGCCCCCAAATGGCATTTTCTATCGCGATTGAGCTCACGCAGCCAGGCGGAGCATGCACACGAAACTGATCGACCGCTCAAAAATGCGCGGAGAGTATGGCGTTCTGATTTGCGGGCTCGCGGAGCATCGACCTCAGCCAGTTACGACGCTTTGGCACGTGGATTGTGGAGGTGGTCGCAGGGCGGTCTTCTATGACGCCTACAGCCCGACTGGCGCCCCCCTCGTCGCCCGCCTGGCGGCCCAGAGCCGCATTATTCTGGCCGGGGCCGCCAACGGTTGGGCCTGCCGCTTCTCTGCGCAACTTGCACAAGAGGCTGTTGCGTTGGCATCGGGAGATGCCACTGTTTCAACTGCTTAGGTTTGTCATGCGGAAATCAACGCTTTCTCGAACGACGCTGTCCCGGGCGTTCGGTATCAACATGGCCACGCTTGGAACGGGAAGCGCCGGCACGGGGTTTTCGTTCGGTAGGGTGGCACCGGGCGTTACATCCGAGCCCCATCGGCACGACGAAATCGAGGCCTTTGTGATCCTGTCAGGATCGGGCAAGGTCAGGACCGACCTTGGGGAAATCTCGGTCGAGGCGGGCGATGTCGTTCTGTTCCACCCTTTTGAAGCGCATGTGCTGCGCAACGACGGAAACGAAGACCTAGATTTCGTCGATGTCTACTGGCGAGACGGCGAGGCCGCCCTTGATGCCGCTGCAAAGACCACGGCTCCACGCGGACCGATCTTCGTCTTCTCCACGCCACCGACGCCTAATGGCGATCTGCATCTGGGGCATCTTTCTGGCCCTTATTTTGGCGCTGATGTCTACACGCGTTTCCTGCGCATGAAAGGGGTCGAGGCCTACCACCTGACAGGAAGCGACGATTACCAGAGCTACGTCACCATGCGCGCCGATGCCGATCAATCGACGCCTGCAAACGTGGCGCGCTACTACGCCGACGAGATTTGCGCCACGCTTGCACTTCTCGATTGTGACGTCCACAGCTTCCAACCCACAATGGACGATGACGGTTACGGCGAGTTTCAAGCCGCGTGTTTCCGCAGTCTTCTGAGCAGCACGGCGGTAGATCTGCGCCAGAGCCCTGCGCTTTTCGATGCTGTGACAGGCCACTATCTTTACGAACCGGATGTTAGCGGCCTCTGCCCCGATTGCGGCGGCTCCGCCGGTGGCAACATCTGCGAGGAATGCGGCGCCCCAAACCTTTGCCACGACTTGGGTGCAGCCCGGTCACGGCAGTCTGCCGAGGCGCCGCTGGTCGGCTCCGTCCGCCGCCCGGAACTTGCCTTGGACCGATGCTACGACAATATCGACCGGCATCTAAGGGCGTCGGGCGTCCCGCTACGGATCTTGGATCTCTTCGCGCGCCTACGCCGACGCGGCAACTTTTCAGTGCCCATTACCCACCCCTCGGACTGGGGCCTGCCGGCCGAAGGGTTCCCGGGGCAAGTGATCTGGGTCTGGCCGGAAATGGCCTTCGGTTTTCTTTACAACATCCAGGCGCTCGGCCGCTTGCTGGGTCGCGACTGGAAGGCGGAGATGCCCGGCAACGACTGGCAGATTGTCCATTTCTTCGGCTTCGACAATTCGTTCTACCACGCGCTACTCTACCCCGCTCTTTACGCCGAGGTCTTCTCCCACTGGACGCCACGCATCCGCTATCACGTCAACGAGTTCTACCTGCTCGACGGCAAGAAGTTCTCAACCAGCTGCCGCCATGCGGTCTGGGGCAAGGAGGTTCTGAGCCCAAAGACAGTCGACGTCGTGCGCCTCCATTTGGGCCTGACACGCCCCGAAGGTGAGCGGACGGATTTCACGCTGGACGCGCTGCGCCGCACCGAGAACGAGGTGTTCCAAGGGATTTGGCTGAACTGGCTTGATGCGTTGAACCAGGAAATCAAGCAGGATTTTGGCGGCCGTGTACCCGATGCAGGCGACTGGAGCCCGGCCGACCGCGCCTTCTTTGCTCGGATAGAGATCTATCGCGCGGCGATGGAACGCGCCTATTCGGACGAAGGCTTCTCGGTCCGGCGCGCGGCCGCTCAGGTCTGCGATTTCGTGCGCGATTGCGTGATCTACCGTCGGGCGCAAGACTATGCGGCGGCGCGACGTTTCTATCCCGCCCGCAATCGGACTTCGCTAGCCCTTCAGACGACGGCCGCTGCGATCCTGGCACCGACACTCGCTCCGCTGATGCCCCGATTCGCCAGAACGCTGGCGCGAGGCATCGATGGCGTCTCAACCGAAACATGGCCCCGGTCCGTCCAGCGCCTTGCGCCCGAGACGCGCTTTGATCTCGGACCCGTGTTGGTGTTCTACGCCAAATCCGGCAATCCTCATCTCGATGAGGGGGAAGCACTATGAGCCCAAAGGTGCACCAGTGAGCTATCCCAATCTCGACCAGATCTGCGCGGCAATCAAAGCCGATGATGCCAAATATCTTTACTCGCTGTCACTGGCGACCGAAGCCGCTATCAGACGGTAGAGACCAGATTGGCGGACCTGAACCGACGCATCGTCGACACCCTGGCCCGCGCCTTCGAGGACCGCTCGGCCGATCGCTTCCCAGCCCTTGCTGTTTCGTGCCGCAAATGCCGTGTGGGCTCGACTGTGCTGACCAACCTCTTCGGCATCGCGGAATTTCCGTCCTCCAGCCGGTCAAGACTGTCATGCGGTTCGAGGCGCTTGGTCAACATGGCGCGCCCTGGATCGTGCGCCGATCACCGGAATGTCGAATGCGAATGCCTGCCTGATGGTATCTTCGATTCTGGCCGAGCCTGTACCGGCGCGGCAGTCGGCCGAAGAACAACTGAGCTACTGACAATCGGAAGGTAGCAGGTTCAAAATTCTGCCCCAGAAACCGGATATTGCGCACAGCCAGCGTTCACGATCGCGATGGTGAACAAGCTTCCAACCAGACCCGCGCAACGACAGCCCGTCGCCTGAAGATAGTCGGCGAGGGCCGCCAAATCCCTCGCAAGCGTATCCTCCGTCACATGCACGCCGTCTTCGCCGACAAGCAGACGCTTGTCTCGTCGAGAGATAAGTCCAGCCAGGGTGCTCCTTCAGGAGCGTGTTTGCTCGGGTACGGAGCCGCCCCTCAGTTCCCAATCGAGGAGCGATCCTACAATTCACATATTTGGAGATCGCTCGCTAGGTTACCCGGTCTGTGAACCCTGCAAGCCGAAAATTCAGATGCCGCCCATGCAGAGATATTTCATTTCGAGGTAGTCCTCGAGGCCATGGCGGGATCCCTCCCGCCCGATGCCGGACTGTTTTATCCCACCGAACGGCGCCGCTTCTGAAGACATCCGGCCGGTATTTACCCCGACCATTCCATATTCCAAGGCCTCGGCCACACGCCAGACACGCTTCAGGTTGGAGGCATAAAAGTAGGCCGCGAGGCCGTAGATCGTGTCGTTGGCCTCACGCACGACCTGATCCGCATCTTTGAAGCGAATAATCGGGGCCAGCGGCCCGAATGTCTCTTCTTGCGCGACGGTCATTCCGCTGGAGACACCGGTCAGGACTGTCGGTTGGAAAAACGTGCCATTCGTGCCGATGCGTTTGCCCCCGCAGCGAATTGCGCCGCCTTTGGCGACGGCATCGGCAATATGGGATTCGATCTTGGCCAATGCGTGCTTGTCGATGAGCGGTCCGATGTCCACTCCGGGAGCGAAACCATCACCAACTTGAAGTTGGCGAGCCCGTTGCACGAATTTCTCGACGAACTCGTCGTGAACGCCCGACTGGACGTAAAGGCGGTTCGCCGAAACGCAGGTCTGGCCGGCATTGCGGAACTTCGCCTGGATCGCACCGTCAACCGCGGTATCGATATCGGCATCATCGAAGACGATGAAAGGTGCATTGCCGCCGAGCTCAAGGCTGACTTTTTTGATCTGGTCCGAGCACTGGCGCATGAGCAGGCGCCCGATCTCAGTCGACCCGGTGAAGCTGATCTTGCGGACCTTGGGATTGGTACAAAGTTCGCGGCCGACCGCGTCACCTTCGGACGCATAGATCAGGTTGACGACGCCTTCGGGAAAGCCAGCCTGTTGGGCGAGGGCGAACATTGCTCCCGCCACGAGCGGCGTCTGTTCAGCGGGCTTGAGGACGATCGTGCAGCCCGCCGCCAAGGCTGGCGAGATTTTGCGCGCCACCATCGAGGCCGGGAAATTCCATGGCGTTATCGTGCCAACAACTCCGATGGGCTGCTTGATCACCAGCATTCGGCGGTCCATCGATGGTGCGGAGATCGTCTCGCCATAGACGCGATTGGCCTCCTCGGCGTACCATTGCAGATACGCCGCAGCATGCGATATCTCCGACTTGGCTTCGGCAAGCGGCTTGCCCATCTCCGCGGTGAGAATCGCGGCGAGATCGTCGGCGTGATCGATGATCACCTGATGCCATCGCCATAGAACGTCGCTGCGCTCACGTGCGGTCAACCCTGCCCATCCAGGCTGCGCGACATAGGCCTTGTCGATCGCAGCGCATGTCTCCTCGACACCCATGTCGGGTAGTTCTGCCAGCACTTCGCCAGTCGACGGGTTGAGGACCTCGAATGTCCGCTCGCTAATCCGCGTGCCAAGTGCCGGCAGGCGATCAATGGGTCCAAACAGGTCGGGGGATCTCAGGTGACGGATCATCGGCAGGCACAGGGGCAATACCGGATTCCTCCTCAACACAGCAGGTATATATAGCAGGTGCGGTGTGTACTCCGCGACGTCCGGGTTCCTTATAGGGCCTCGGCCAGACAGCTGGTAGACCACGGTACCAACTGGAAAGGGAGAATACCTGAATACGCTAGAAGATGCCTCGCGGTTCTACTAGTCGAACGATTGAACAACGGACATCGGCTTCGCCAGCCGCGCGGAGTGGATGCTGGTGGCCTGCGCCTACAATCTGCGGACCACGAATCGGCGACTCTATCCACTCGAAGAGAGGCTGGCCTGAGGAGGAGCGCACCCCAATAATGACGCCTGAACCGGCAAATGCCTGGCAAGGCCCGCGAAAACCGCTCCTCGCGGCTTTAAACAGATCCCGTTTACCCGGCGAGCGCCCGCAAGATGAGAAAGAGGATGGAGAGGAACAGCGTGGCGAAAGCGCGCCGACGGAAGACCGGCCGGCGCATTTGCATGGGGATGGAGCTCATGATCAATTCCCCGCCTGTTGCTGCGGCAAAAGATAGCCTGTCGTCGAATGGTCGAGCACCAGATAACGCGCGGCGACCGCCTTGACCTCGTCGGTGGTGACCTTGCGGACGCGGTCCGGCCTCTCGAGCACGTCCTTCACATTGCCACCGGTGGTGAGCGTCTTGCCATAAATGTTGGCGATGTGGTCCAGCTCGTCGTGCGCAAAAATCACCGAGCGGATATAGCGGTCTTTGGCCTTGTCCAGCTCGTCGCTGGTGACGCCATCCTTGGCGATCCGGGCGACTTCGGCAACGGCCGCCGCTTCGAGATCGACGAGCTTTGCATCGCCGCGCGGCGAGCCGGAGATGGTGAAATTGGTGTCGTCTAGCATGGTGCCCTGGAAGGAGGCGCCGGCCGCCGACGCTATGCCTTGCTTGACCACAAGCTCCTGATATAGCCGGCTGCGGTTACCGCCGCCGAGGATCTCGGCCAGCAGGTCGAGCGCCTCGGCCTCGCCGGGCTCTGCCGTATGATAGGACGGCACCACCCATTGAGTGGAAAAGCTCGGCACCGAAACGCGCGCATCGGTCAGCGTCACTGTGCGCCTGGTGTTCTGCTCCGGCTCGACCGGGCGGTTGCGCGCGGGCAGGTCCGGCCCGCGCACAACCTTGCCATAGGTCTTCTCGGCCAGCGCCTTCACCGTCTCAGGCTCTACGTCGCCGGCCACCACCAGCACGGCGTTGTTCGGTCGGTAGTATTTGTTGTAGATGGTGAATGCGTCGGTGCCGTTCAGCTTCTCCATCTCCTGCATCCAGCCGATGACCGGGATGCGGTAGGGCTGGTTCTGCCGCAACGTCGCGTTGACCTCCTCGTCCAGCAGAGCATGCGGGTTCGTCTCTCTGTGCCAACGGCGCTCCTCCAGGATCACGTCGCGCTCGGTCTTGATATCATCGTCGTTGAGGATGAGGTTGAACATGCGATCGGCCTCGAAGCCCATCATCTCACCCAACGCCGAGGGGGCCACCGTCTCGAGGAAGGTGGTGTAGTCATAGGCGGTGAAGGCGTTATTGTAGCCGCCAATGGCTGAGACGGCTCGGTCGAACTCGCCGGCGGCGTGGTTGGTCGTCGCCTTGAACATCAGATGCTTGAGGAAATGGGCAAGGCCTGATTTGCCGGGTGGCTCGTCGGCGCTGCCGATCTTGTACCAGACCATATGAGTGACGATCGGCGCGCGGTGATCGGGGATGACGACCACTTCCATGCCGTTGTCGAGCAGGAAATCCGTCACCTTGCCGCCGGCGGTGGCGGCCAGAGCCGGAGCGGTCGTCACCAGGGCCAGCGCGGTGGCAATGAACGCCTTGCGCAGCCAGGGGGACGATCGATGGCTCCGGTTGTGGTGGCTGGTCGAAAGGCAAGGTTCGAGGCAAAGTGATTTGTTCCTCAGTTTGATGAAGGCGCTGCGTCCCCGTCTCCCCGCGTGGGAGGATCGGCGGGCAGCGCCGAGGCAGATGAATAAGCTCTTCATGGTGCCAGGCCTTACTCGAGCCTCATCTTTGGATGGACCCAGGAGGAGACCTGCGGCGGTATTCCTTGGTGAGGTGATCATGGAACGGATTCTCCTTGGTCCGCGACGCCTTTAGGATGACCAAGCATGCACCGTGCCAGATCAGAAAACCGTTCGAGGCATGTGGACAAATCGGGCTCTGCCATGTTGCGCATCCGACATTGTCGGACATCGGAGAGGGCCGAACGCGACGGGCGCGGCTGAGAATATCTTCTTCGTTCGGAAGACGATTGGGCGCGCTGCCGGGGAGGGGTATAGGATGCGCTTCGAATGGCCGCTGCACTGACGGTGAGAATGGAGATGTTGGTCGCCCCAGCGGGACCCTGTCCTCGACAGCCAGACCGGGTCGATGCTGAAGGGCAGAGGCGTGAGCAGCCCAGCCAACTCGAACCCGGAGCCTGCTCGCGCGCTAGGACGGATCTGATCCAAAAATCGGCAAGTTGGGCGATATCCGCGAGGCGCTGGAAAACGAAGATCGTAGGACTCGGGCGGGAAAAAACGATGCGGTCGCGCGCTTCTGGCGTAATGCGCCTGCCGCGAGGCCGTTGAGCCTGATGAGTTGCTGCGGGAAAGGGGAGTGTTTGCGCGGGACCTTGGTCAAACGTAAGAAACAACCGTCGAGCTCGCCGTAGAGGGGCATGCAGGCACGTCTGTCGCTGGAGGACAGCAGCACGGAAGCTGTCCGCGCTTGCCGTCGTCGCTGGGTACCAAACAGGAGAATTTGGCGGTCGCGATCGAATTCATCTGCGTAAATACCGCCTGGCTGTGCTCGGTTTGCCGGCGAACAGATTTTGCCTTCCTTGCGGCTGCAAACGCATCCCTGGCGGCGTGGTCCCTAAAGTCAAGAGCATCGGGTGAGTAACAGCCTGATCCTGCTCAATCTGATGCGCGCCAACCGCCTCGCCGGATTGTGGAACCGCTCGCGGGTAGCTTCTACCACAAACAGCAATGTCATGAAATCAAGTAGGAAGTCGTCGATCGCTTGGGCGATTGTTTCTGACTTGCCCTTGAACTGGTCCAGCAAAACGCGCGCGTTATCGATCGCTTCCACGCTGGTGGCATCGATCAACCCCTCGACCCTCTTGAAACAATCCAATTCGAAACTCCTTCAAGCGCTTGCCAAGCCGTTATGCACGAAGGTAGCTCCGTGAACTACCCGGCCTTTGACCTGGCGGCACGAGCAGCGGTCGGCCTTACGTCCCGTGCCTCCAAGCACCAGCCCTAGACGTGGCGCTGAGGAGCGTTGGAAGGATCGGGCGCTTCCGGCCATGCTCCAGCGGTAGTGTAGGACAGTGCTTGCTGGCGACTACGGCCAAAATGGAGTGCGCCAGTTGCCGCCGACCAATCAAGCGGCCTTGAAATTTTTCGTTTTGCTGCCCCTAAGTCTCGGCTATGAATCGGACTGGCCACAAAGGCCTGCCCACGTTGCAATTGTTACAAAAGGAATACGCATATGGCGACCGGAACAGTGAAGTGGTTCAACAGCACCAAGGGGTTTGGATTTATCCAACCCGACGATGGCGGTCAGGATGTTTTCGTCCACATTTCCGCTGTCGAACGCGCGGGCCTCTCGACCCTCGCTGACGGCCAGAAGATCAAGTATGAGATTGAACAGGACCGCCGCACTGGCAAATCCTCCGCTGGCAGTCTCAGCAAAGCTGGTTGAAATTTTCTCCTGCGTCCTGGCAAGAGTGGGCGCGTAGGTCCGGAGGTCCTCACGGCCGCTCGATAGGAGCGAGCAAAAACTGAGGGCAGCAGATTGCTGCAGGCGTCGCGAATTCCTCATGAAATAAAAAAGGAGGCGGGGTTGGCCCCGCCTTTTTATATGACGCGCAGATTAAGCCGATGGCTGCAACGCTCCAGAACGAATCTCCATTGCCGAAATCAAGCCGCGACCTTCTTGCGGGTTCGCTTCGTCGGCGCCGGCTCCGGCGCTTCCGGCGCTTTCGGTTTGCGGCCGAGCCCCATTGTCTTGGCCAATGACGAGCGCGCCGCGGCGTAGTTCGGCGCGACCATGGGATAATCCGCCGACAGGCCCCATTTGGCCCGATATCCATCCGGCGTCAGCCCATAGTGGGTCGACAGATGGCGCTTTAGCGATTTGAATTTCTTCCCGTCCTCAAGGGAGATGATGTAGTCCGGTGTCACCGACTTCCTGATCGGGACTGCAGGCGTAAGGGCAACCGGCTCTTTTGCAGAGACACCTTCCGCCGTCCCTTTCAGAGCCGCGTGCACTTGGCCGATGAGGGCAGGGAGATCCCCCACCGGGATCGGATTGTTGGAGACATAGGCTGAGACGACATCGGCCGTGAGCTCGATGAGGGTGTTGATGTTTTTTTCGGCTTCTTCTGTCATGAAACTCTCCAGGCGGCGTGAAACACAGTCGGCGAAGCGTCGCTTCATAGTGGCGGTCGCCGCTGAAAGCAACAAAGGTCTCGACACGATTATTACGATGCTCGTCCAGCGAGATCTATGGCGCGGTATCCGCCGTCGTGACCGTTGATCCGCCCGTTGTTGGCGACCTGCCGCGGTCCTTGCGCATTTTCAGGCGCGTCTCGGCCGTAAGCTTTGCGCCGAAATGACCAGTATTCTCGAAACGAAGCGGGCTATTTCTGTTTCGCCATCCTCTCTTTGGCTGTGAAATCGGTGGCCGAGCAGTGGCCGCTTCCTGGTGGCGCGTGAAGGAAGTATCAAACGTTGATTCGCAATGGTCGAAACGATGTAGATTCATCATCCGGTGAGCCGCCCTCGCAGCAGGATGTTAGGGATTGGCCCGCTGGTAAACCGAGGACATCACGCCGCTGCTTTGCCATTGAACCGCTATCGCTGTGATAACACATTCCGCAATGGTGGGCGGGAGAAGGCGCCTGTTCACGCAAACGAGCGGTTCAGCAGGTCGGGAAGAACGAATGAGCTCAGGGACTTCAGCAGCCCACTTTTCGTAAGGCGTGCAGCGCACATCGTGCAAGAGATTGCCAGTCCTGCGGATGCTATCGATTTTCTCAACGAAGGGCCAGAAGATCGCAGAGACCGGATCTACGAAGCCGCCCTCAGGGCGTGCTTTGATGCATACAACGGACGAAAACCTGCGAGCGCAGCGCGCAAGGCTGTTTTCCGCTTTGCGAAACAGGTCGCCATATTGGAAGATGCAACCTCGGCGATGCAATGGCTCGCTGCCTGCATGTCGGGCAGTGGAAAAGCGCAAGTATAGGCGCCCAGTCGTGTGTGAGGCTGGAGCGGGTACGCCGACGAGGTTATTGTGTCGAGATTTCGCCGGCATCTGGAGCGTAGTGTAGCGAACAAACAATATTTTGCGGCGCTATGGCGATGTTAATCATCTTGTTGTATTTGTAAATCAGCTTCTCGCGACAGGATTGCAACGCCTCCGGTGTGAAAATCACTCCGTGGGACTTGGTTCTCAAATTCATGATGGTAAATTACCGTGTAATGATTGCAAAGCAGTTGTCCCATTGAAGCAAGATGATAAACGAAGCCAAAATTGTGCTCCGTCGTCTGCCAATATTCGCTCTATGGAGGCCTACAAGCCAATTAAAACAGCTACTCGGGCGCCTCTGAAATTCGTGTAATTCTGCTCACCCCAAACGGCCCTCTACAGTCGAAATAAGATCGTCCCGCAAAGGTGCTACAAGACACGATCGCGGATCGATTTGGGCCAAGGTCGATCTGGCGAAGGCAGGCGGAAGTCGAGCAGGACTGCTGCGGAACAGATAACCGGCCCCAAACCGAATCCGACACGGTGGCCCCGATTTCTTCATAGTTGAAGGCGCAGAGAGAACCGGAGCACGGCTCCGGCGCCGCCGCTTGCCGAGCAGCGATCCTCCGCCTCCCAAAATCCAATCGAGAAGAGCGTTCAATTCCGGGACGGTCCAAGCTCTGCCGCAAAAACAGGTGTCAGACCCCCGGTCCTCTCCCGCAACTGATCTAGCGCAGGGCGTTCATGAGCCGCATATCCCAGAGTGGCTGCGTGCACGACGCAGCGAGATCATTTATGAAAGTCCTATTCAGTACGATGGCTGTCCCCTTGTTGACGGCCACCGCCTTTGCTGCGGATTCGATCCCCGCAGACCTCAGAGAAACGGCAATGGCCACTTTCAAGGCTTTGCCACCCACCACGCCGGCAGTCGCCAACAACCCGATCACCCCGGAAAAGATCGCTCTCGGCAAGGCACTGTTCTTCGATCCACGCGTCTCTGCGTCAGGCGTCTTGTCGTGCAACTCGTGCCACAACCTGGCCACCGGCGGCGACGACAATCACGAAACCTCGATCGGCCATGGTTGGCAGAAGGGACAGCGCAACGCGCCGACTGTACTGAACGCTGTCTTCAACATCGCCCAGTTCTGGGATGGTCGTGCCGAAGACCTGAAGGCTCAGGCGAAGGGACCGGTCCAAGCCGGGATCGAAATGGCCAATACACCGGGCCAAGTCATCACCACGCTCAAGTCCATGCCGCAATATGTCGAGTGGTTCGATGCAGCTTTTCCGGCTGAAGCCGATCGGGTCACCTTCGACAACCTCGCCAAGGCAATCGAAGCCTTCGAGGCGACACTGGTCACGCCGGCCCCCTTCGACAGTTTCCTGAATGGCGATGACGCCGCCATGACTTCCGAACAGAAACAGGGCCTGGCGCTTTTCATGGACAAAGGCTGCTCGTCCTGCCATGCCGGCATCAACGTTGGTGGGGAAGCCTATTACCCATTCGGCCTCGTGGAACAGCCCAGCGCCGAGGTCCTGCCGGAAAAAGACAAGGGCCGATTTGCGGTCACCAATGCAGCCGACGACTCCTATGTTTTCCGCGTGGCGCCGCTGCGCAACGTTGCACTCACCGCGCCATACTTTCATTCGGGCAAGGTTTGGGATCTGAAACAGGCCGTTGCCATCATGGGAACCACCCAGCTTGGCGTGGTACTGGCGGACGAAGAAGTCGACCTGCTTGTTGCCTTCCTCAACTCGCTGACCGGAAAGGCACCCGAGGTCGCCTATCCCATCTTACCCGCCGAAACGGCGACAACACCCCGGCCTACAACGCAGATCTTAGGAAAATAAACGGC
Source organism: Mesorhizobium sp. M0563 (assembly GCF_040321065.1). Lineage (NCBI taxonomy): Bacteria > Pseudomonadati > Pseudomonadota > Alphaproteobacteria > Hyphomicrobiales > Phyllobacteriaceae > Mesorhizobium > Mesorhizobium sp. M0563. Next base: position 71,124 of record NZ_JAMYQV010000028.1, on the reverse strand, counting down.
CAGCTGACTGCGGAACATCGCAATTGACAATGATTGCGACTTTTACCGGACGAGACGAGTCGCGACGTCCATGAGAACGCAAATGGCTCGTTTCCAAAGTGCAGACACTGCTTCCGTCACCAGCTCGTTGCGATGGAAACATGTTTGGGATCTGGCGTGCGACATGCCAAGGAAGGCGTCTGACGCATGAGGCTCGCGCGCTGTCGATACCGCGCGGCGGCCGGCCATCGCGCTGACGGCCGAATTGCCGCGCGCCGAAGTGATCGGCCCCCTTAGGGCGAAGGGGCAGCCACTCCGTCCTCCATGTCCAGCGATTCTTCGACTGCTTCCGGATTCCGGGCGATGGTCCAAAGGAGAGTATTCGCCGCTGCATCCGGTTTCGAGCGACCTTGCTCCCAGTTTCGAAGCGTTGCCAGATCGAGGCCATACCTCACGGAGAATGCCTCCTGAGAGAGCTTCGTGCGATCCCGGACTTCGCGAACACTTATCGGCCGCGGCGCATGAACCTTCGCGATCACGCCTGCGGACGACAGTTCATTCTTCAGTGCCAATAGGTCGTCAACGCAAGGAACCGTCACGAACGCCTTGCCGTGATCGACCATCTCCGTGAGTATCGCGTGGGCCGTCCTGAGCGGCAGCTGTCTCTTAACGAGAATCCGGGCGGCCTCAGGAGTATTCGCGCCGTGAAGAAAACTGAGGCTCAGTCGGACGGGAGAGCCTGACGACACCGGGACGACGTCCCGGGTTCGCGCCCGTTGTCCGTACCGCTCCTCGATTTAGTCGACATTAAGCTTCTCCGCGATCACTCGACCGAGCTTGCGCAATTTGGACCATCCCCACTGGAGGCATCGCGATAAAAGTACGCCAAACAACGCTAAGGGAGAACAAGCAGTGATCTGATTTCGTTCGGCGCTCGTTTTCGAGAGCCGTTCTGGGTCGTTCGCAATCAACTGTGTAGGCCAGCGGAGCGAGCAAGGAGCGCCAGATCCGGACAGGGCTGAGTGGGGTGTTTCTCCGAAAGATGGGGCCATGCCCTAAGGAACACGAGATGTAGTGGACTCGTCGATTCGCGCTGTTTCGATTCGCGCACCCGGGCACAACGCTTGGATAAGTCCCATCAGATGCTCTCCGGTGGCCGTCATCTGTTTAGCTGACATTGGGCCGAGGGCTTCCAGCACGAGCCACATGGCGCGGGTATCGACCGTGACCATGGTGCGCCGCCCCTGCCGCCAGTTCCAGCGGCGGCACGTGACACCGGCATCATCGCACCAGATGACTTCGCCCGGTTCAGGATGCTCGGTTACCATTTCACCTTGCTGGATCGTGTCGAATGGCTCCGCTCCCTTCGCAATTAAAAGTCTCGGGACCCCCTGGTAGAGATCGAGATCCTCCCCGCCAATCGGAACGCCGTACAGCACGCTGACGGCATTGTAGGCATCAACCAGTGGGGATATCCGCGGGAGAGAGCCATCTTTCCGCACCCGCTTGAGAAGCGCGGCGGCCGAGCACGGCGTTCGATTGGCCTTTGTGCCGAAAGCCTCGTAGGCAACGGCCCACGCCGCAAGATGCGCGTCCCTTTGGGCGTCATCGCGAAGCGCCGCCTGTTCCGCCGCCGCAATCGTGTCGTTCAACGCCTGTGCATCCGGCACGTCGATTTCAGCGTTCCGCACCACAATGCTGATCAGATGAAAATCCGGGTAGCGGGCCTTGATCTCGGGGGCAATCAATGGCGTGAAAGACATGGGATGCTCTTTTCTCATGGGGAGGCTTTGCGCTGCGGGTCGTTCGGGAAATGTTTGAAGAAAGGTGCTTGTCGAGCGTCCAGATCTTCTGGCATCGGCATGGTGCATGCCGCACCATGCGCTGGATAATTCCATCATTCGGCCGTGGACAAGGCCTGGTAGAGATCGTCGATTATCTCTTGCGGGTGCTCGAGCCCGCCTCGGCCGGCAACAAGCTACGCCTCCGCCAGATCCTCCATTTCATAAAAGGCAGCGGGCGCGATATGGATGTGAAGCAGCTTTCCTTGCCGGTTATGCATCGCTCTCGGAAATTCGTCTCGCACGAAAATCTGCCGCCAAACTGGCCTGATCAACAGCGCCAGTTGCATGGCGTTTTCCCAGTCCAGTTGGCTTTGCACGAAATGCGGTTCAGCCCAAGGGTCGGTTTCCTCGCCAGCACGCCACGTCCCCGCCGTTTTAGCCACCGTGTCCCGGCAACGCGTCTTGCACCTGCTTGACAACCGCTCCCAGGACCTCAACGCCCTTCTCGATCTGCCGAATGCTCAAGGCGGCATAGCCCATGACAAGCCCCACGCGATCGATGCGGCCTTCGTCCGATTGCCGCTCGTAAAGGGGCGAGATCAGGTGCAGCCCCAGGCCCGCGCCTCGGGCGGCTTCGACCAGGGTCGTTTCCCGCGATCGCGGCAGTTCGTCGAACCAAACGACGACGTGCAGACCGGCCTCTGCTCCCTGGACAGCGATGCGATCTCCGAAGCTGCGCCGCAAGGCGCCCAACAACGCCTCCCGACGCTCGCCGTTCAGCCTGCGCACACGCCGCACATGGCTTTCGTAGCCGCCACTCTCGATTAAAGAGGCCAGAGCCTCCTGTTCAGCTACCGGCGAATGCCGGTCCGCGAATTGTTTGGCGGTTGCGAAGACCTCCTGCAATTCCGGCGGGACGACGAGGTAGCCGATACGCAGCATCGGCGAGAGCGTTTTGGAGATCGTGCCGAGGTAGATGACAGCCCCGTGGTCCTCGAGACTGTGCAGCGGAGGGACCGGATTGATGTCGTAGCGATATTCGCTGTCGTAGTCGTCCTCGATCACGTAGGCATTGTTGTGCCGCGCCCATTCCAGAAGCTGGTGGCGGCGCGTGATCGGCATGACGCCGCCCAACGGAAACTGATGCGATGGCGTGACATAGGCCAGTCGTGCACCAATCCCCGCCAGCAACTCCGTCTTCATCCCGTCCTCGTCGACGGTGACGGGGACGGGCGAGGCGCCTGTGCTGGCAAAGACCTGACGCGCCATCCTGTAGCACGGATCCTCTATGACGAAGCTGTCGGCGGGATCGAGAAGCAGGCGCGCGCACAGATCGAGGCCCTGCTGCGAACCGTTGACGATGATGATCTGCTCGAGGTCGCAGCTCAGGGTTCGGGCGCGCCAGAGATAGCCCTGCAACGCTTGGCGCAGCCGGCGCGAGCCGCGAGGATCGTCATAGGCAAGACGCAACGGGCGCTGCGCCATCGCCTCGTTCATCGCGCGTTTCCAGATCAATGCAGGGAAATCCGACGGCGCCAGGTCACCATAGCGGAAATCGACCTTCAGCCCAGTCGGCAGATAATCCGGCCAGGGCGGCGTGACGCGCAGTCGGCCCCCATAGGCGGACAGAAGAACCGAGCCGACCCGTTTCGCAGGCGTGCGGCTTGTCTCAGGACCGATCAACGAAGATGCAACGCGGGGTCGTGCGCCTTGACGGACGTCGATGAAACCTTCCGCGGTCAGTTGCTCATAGGCGACCGTCACCGTCGTTCGCGAAACGCCAAGGTCATTTGCCAGGCCTCGGGAGGACGGCAGCTGACTGCCGGTTTCATAGACGCCGCCGAGGATTTGCTCGCGAAGAGCCTCGTAGATCTGGCGTGCACCCATCGCGTGCGAGCGACCTGCAGAACCGGCACTTGAAGACTGGACCATTTCATTCATTGCCAACTGGATATTTCACATCGGCCAGTTTGCCGTCAATCTTTCGGAAACCCAAGAAAGATCTAGAGGCCGAATGACCCGTTCCTATCAATCCGAAACCGATGCTCTCACGCGGTCGCCCAACGACACCGGTCCCGGGTTCGCCACTCGGGCGATCCATCATGGCTACGATCCGGCCCGCTTTTCCAATGCCGTTCAGCCGCCAGTCTTCTTGACCTCGACCTATGGATTCGAAAGCGTGGCAGCGAACGAGGCCGCCGCCACCCTTGGCGGAAGGCTCTATGCGCGCGAATACAATCCGACGACGGAGATCCTGGAACAACGGCTTGCCAATCTGGAAGGAGCCGAGGCAGGTTTGGTCGTTGCCTCGGGGATGGCGGCTTTCGGGACGCTGATCCTGTCGCTCCTGTCCCAAGGGGATGAACTCATCGTCCACAGGACACTTTATGCGAACACGCTTGCCATGGTCGAACAGGCGGTCCCCCGCTTCGGCATCAAGGTCGTCGCGGTCGACCTGTCCGATCCTCACAATCTCGATGCCGCGATCACCGAGCGGACCCGGCTTGTTTTCTTCGAGACGCCGGTGAATCCGCTGAGCCGCATCCTCGACATCGCTGCCATTGCCGAGCGCGCCCACGCGCGCGGTGTAAAGGTTGCAGTCGACAGCACCTTCGCCTCCCCCGCGCTCCAGCGGCCGCTCGAACATGGGGCAGACCTCGTGCTCCACTCGCTGACCAAGTACATCAATGGGCACGGCGATGCCCTTGGGGGCGCGCTTCTGGGCGACGCGCCAACGCTCCGCACGCTGCACGAAACGGGCCTGCGCTACATCACCGGCGCAGCGCTCTCGCCCATGTCAGCCTTCCTGATCCTGCGCGGTCTGAAGACGCTCACGCTGCGCATGGAACGGCACAGCGGCACGGCCCTTGCGGTGGCTCGGGCGCTCGAGGCGCACCCGGCGGTGGCATGGGTGAGTTATCCCTTCCTCGACTCGCACCCTGATCAGGTGACGGCGCGAAAGCAGATGTCCCAAGGCTCGGGCATGTTGGCCTTTGGCCTCCACGCTGGGTTCGAGGGCGCGCGCCGGATGATGGACCGGCTCAACTTGATCACCCGGGCTGTCAGCCTCGGCGATGCCGACAGCCTCATCTATCATCCGGCAAGCCTGACCCGTGCTCGTCAGCCGATCCGCAAGGATGCCCATCTGGCCGATGGAGTCGGCGAGGACCTCATGCGTCTCTCGGTGGGTCTTGAAGACGCCGATGACCTAATCGCCGACCTGCGGCGGGCTTTGGACGCCTTGTGATGACCTGTCGTCCGGCCAGTCCTGCGCTCACGCACAAACCTGGAGCCTTGCCATGGCATTCCTGAGCGGTCTTTCCGCGTTTCCCATCACGCCCGCCGATCGTGACGGCCGCGTCGATACCGTTGCTCTGCGCAGGCTGATTGCTCGGCTTAGCGCCGCTCAGGTCGACTCCATCGGTCTTCTCGGCAGCACCGGCACCTACATGTATCTGTCGCGCGAGGAACGGCGACGGACGCTCGCCGAGACCTTGGACGAAATCGCCGGGCGAATGCCGCTCCTGGTGGGTGTGGGCGCGCTGCGCACCGATGAAGCAGTGAGGTTCGCGCAGGACGCCAAGGCCCTTGGAGCTGCCGCGGGGCTGCTTGCGGCCGCCTCCTATACCCCGCTCACTGAGGACGAGGTGTTCGAACATTTCTCGACGGTGGCGTGCGAGAGCGGCCTGCCGATTGTCGTCTACGACAATCCAGGAACGACGCATTTCCATTTCACCCCAGCACTCGTCAGCCGCCTGGCAAAGGTGGGTGGGATTGTCGCTATCAAGAATCCGACAGACAAGGGCGATGCGATCAAGAGCCATCTGGCCGACCAGAGGCGCACTGTGCCGGAAGGGTTCTCAATCGGCTACAGCGGCGACTGGAACGCCGCAGAGGCCATGATCGCCGGCGCCGACACATGGTACAGCGTCCTCGCCGGCATCCTGCCCGAGGTCTGCGTGAAGATCGTCACGGCGGCGCAACAGGGCGATGCGGCCGAAGCGCGACAGATCGATGCCACGCTTGCGCAGCTCTGGAGCCTCTTCAAGGAGTTCTCGAGCCTTCGCGTCGTCTATGCACTTGCCGAATTGCTCGACATTTGCCGTGCCGACCCCCCGCGTCCCATCCTGCCTCTGCCCTCAGCAGCGAAGCGCCAGATCGCCGCCGCGTTGGAACGCTTGCCATCGGATGTCAACCGGTGAACAGCGAACCCGGCGGCCAGTGAAGGAACCTGTCATGTATGTACCCGCGCATTTCGATAAACCGAGCCGAGAAGTCCTTTACGAACTGATCGAGAACAACGCACTCGGCGTGCTGATAACCCATGGCTGGAGCGGTCTCGACGCCAATCACATCCCCTTCGAACTCGACACGTCACAGGGAGAAAACGCTTCCCTTTATTCCTGCGCGATTAGTACACGTGCCGAAGGAAAGTGCACTTTCTCGCTCGAGTGACTTATTTCAAAGGATGTGATCGCGTTTTGGCACATTCACGGCCGACATGCGGCAGCCGCTAACTCACCACATGGTGAGCAACCAGGAAACCCTCCGGCCTACACTTTCTCCCGGAGCGCGCGTGCTGCAGCAACCATGTTCATGAGGGCAGGGCGGACCTCCTCCCACTTGCGGGTTTTGAGGCCACAGTCCGGGTTTACCCACAGTTGGGCATCGGACAGTCGCTCGCGGGCAAGCATGACGAGATCCGAAATCTCCCCGACTTCCGGGACACGTGGTGAGTGAATGTCGTAGACTCCGGGCCCGATTTCGTTCGGATATTTCGAGCTCGTGAAGGCGTCCAGCAGTTCCATTTTCGAGCGCGACGTCTCAATCGAAATTACATCCGCATCCATTTCGGCGATCGCGTCGATGATCTCGTTGAACTCCGAATAGCACATGTGGGTATGGATTTGAGTCGCGTCCTTTACACCCGTTGAGGCGATCCGGAAGCATTCGACAGCCCAGTCGAGATAGTCTTTCCAGTCAGACCGGCGCAGTGGCAATCCTTCGCGAAACGCGGCCTCATCGATCTGGATCATCCTTGCGCCGGACCATTCGAGATCCGTCACCTCGTCGCGGATGGCGAGCGCGATCTGGCGGCATGCTTCGGAGCGGGGTACGTCGTCGCGAACAAAAGACCAGTTGAGAATGGTCACCGGGCCTGTGAGCATTGCCTTCACAGGGTTTTCCGTAAGCGACTGGGCGAATTGCCACCAGCGCAGCGTCATCGGATTGGGCCTCGATACGTCGCCGAAGATGATGGGGGGGCGCACGTAACGCGACCCATAGCTCTGCACCCAGGCATGCTGGGTGAAGGCGAAGCCGGACAGCTGCTCGCCGAAATGCTGTACCATGTCGTTTCGTTCGAACTCACCGTGCACCAGCACGTCCAGCCCGATCTCTTCCTGCCAGCGAATTGCAGCCTCGATCTCCTTCTTCAGGAAGGTCTCGTAGTCGACATAGCTCAGCTGGCCGTTCGCATGAGCGGCCCGCGCCCTGCGTACCTGCGGCGTCTGCGGGAAGGACCCGATGGTCGTCGTCGGGAACGGCGGCAGCCCGAGCGTGCCGGCCTGGACTCTGGAGCGCTCGGCAAAAGCGCTCTCTCGTCGCTTCATGCTGTCGTCAATGCTGGCGATCCGCCCCTCAACAAGCGGGTCATGGATCTTCGTGGATGCCACGCGAGTGACGGCAGCCTCGGCAGACGCTTTCAACGCGCCTGCCACCGCATCCCTGCCTTGGGACAGGGCCCGGGCCAGCAACACCAACTCGTCGGTCTTCTGGGCCGCGAAGGCGAGCCACGACCTGATGTCCGCGTCGAGTTCCGTCTCCATGCGCAGGTCGATCGGCACATGCAGCATCGAGCAAGAAGGCGCGATCTCGACGCGGTCCAAGGGCCAGCCGGCGACGATCGGTTTGATGCGGTCGAGAATGGCGGGCAGGTTCGCACGCCAGACGTTGCGGCCATCGATCAAGCCAAGCGAGAGCACCAGATCCTTCGGTGCGAGCCGACCCACCGTTTCCAGTTGCTCGGGAGCGCGCACGAGATCAATATGCAGCCCGGCCAGGGGCAGAGAAACCGCGGTTTCGAGATTGTCTCCCAGCGGCCCGAAATAGGTAGCCAGCATGATCTTCAGCTCGGGCGCGGCTTTCGACAGCTGGCCATAGGCGAATTCGAACGCAGCTCGTTCGTTCGGGTTCAGATCGAGGACAAGCGCTGGCTCATCGATCTGCACCCAGTCGGCTCCAGACAGCTTCAGCCTCTGCAGGAGTTGCTCGTAGACGGGCAGCAGCCGCGGCAGGAGCGCGATGGGATCGAATCCTTCGGCAGGCGATTTCGCCAGCTTGAGGAAGGTGATCGGTCCAAGGATGACTGGGCGTGTGTGAACGCCGAGAGCTTTAGCCTCGATGAAGTAATCGACCGGTTTCGTCGACGAGAGGGCAAACGTCTGATCATCGTTGAGTTCCGGCACAATGTAGTGATAGTTGGTGTCAAACCACTTGGTCATTTCCATCGCGGTTACATCAGACCGATGAGCCGCCTGCTGGTGACCAGCGTGTCGACAATCCTCCGTCTGACCCTGGTTGCCCCGCGCCATTGCGAAGTAGATGTCAAGTGGAACCTCGCCGCTATTCCAGCCGTAACGGGATGGAACGGCGCCGACCATGGCTGCGGTGTCGAGCACATGGTCGTAGAGCGAGAAGTCGTTCGACGGGATTTTCGACACGCCGCGATCGTGCTGCTCCTCCCAGCTAGCGGCACGGAGCGCCTTCGCGGTCGTGAGAAGGTCGGCAGCGGACGATTTTCCGGACCAGTAGCTTTCAAGCGCGAATTTCAGTTCTCGCCGACGACCGAAGCGCGGCACGCCGAGCGTTGCTACAGGAATTTGCTGAGAGATAGTCATGCCAGACCCCGATGGTTGGGGCGTCGGTGACAAGGAAGGCGCTAGCAGGCCGGCACGAACGCCAGGCTGCAGCGGCCACCGAGACACCCCGCCCGTGGACGTAATTCGCCGTGGCAGGTCTCCTGGCTCGCGGGGTCATAGCCTCTACCCGTCTTCCCAAGGCTATTCGCCTCAGTGACATGAGTGGGGTTGGCTCGCCGCTAACAGTTGCGGGGGCAGCGCCGGCATCGCACCGGCTTCCCTCTTAGCTCCGCTGCGGCAGCGCCGTACGGAGAACCACGACGCGGGAGACAATTACAGCAGTTCGCTTCTTTGTCAACGCCGCATAAAGAAATGTTTATGTCGTTATGTTAAATTTCCGTTGGCATGTTCCAAAGGTCGCCTCGAAAGCGAAAACTGTGGAAACCTTGAGCGGCCGGTAAATCAAAGCAATGACGCACGGCGCCCTTGTCCAGGAGGATAGGAGTTCGTCGGCTGCCGGCAGCAAACATACCGGCAAGCGCCGTGGTGCTGCTTAGCGCATCATGCGAACCACCTCGGCGTCGAACTTCGGCTCCGAGGTTCCGACCGCTTCGTTGGTGATCTGCTCGCGACCATATTCGGCTCAATGGCGAGGCTGTTGCCCATGTGGAAGCTGTTGGCCGTGATGCCCTCGGTGATATGACACAACGATTTCGGGGGGAGCACACCGAGGCCAGGCGCAGCGGCGTGTTGCGAAGTGATCGAGGCCAATGTCTCGAACTGCTTGTTCGCAGCCCACCGGCTCAAGGTAACCCGGCTCAAACCACCGGGCCAGCTCAAGTCCTGTCCAAATGAGGCCTGAGCGGCAAATCGTCGTGCACGCGCACGGTTTGGCGTTCGATCTTGTGATGCGTCTTGGGCGGACAATCGCCACGGTGCAGCGCGCAGAAGCGGTCCCCAATTGGGAAGCCGAGGGCGGTGAGGGCAAGCCAGCGCCACAGGCGGAAGGGGACTTGGACCTGTTTGCCCTGCTGGACCACAAGTTCGCGACACAGGGCCTCAAGGAGAAGACCAAGAGTGATTATGCGCGGGACCTCGCCAAATTCATCAAAGCAGCGGGCAGTCAAAGTTCGGCGCCGATTGACATGGAGATAGCCATCGCGGCGGACCGCCCAGGCGCACCGCAAGCCGGAATACAACCGGGTGCAGGCGGCCAAGCTCGTCCACAAGATGGCGTCGGGCACACACCGGCGATGGGAGAGCGGACCGTGGAGTGCAGGAACTTCACGCCTATCCACGCTCCCGTGGACGTGTCCTGCGGCACATCGGCAGCGATATTGAGGAGGCAGTTGAGCTTCTGGTCGAGCACTCTTACCTGCCACTACCTACGCTTAACGTCATCTCGTACTGAAAACGCACCACGCAAGGTCGAGATGTAACATGCGCCCTTCGTGGATGGTTCTAAGCTTCCTCGGGCGCGGTCAATCTGTGATAACGGTCGCTTGGAACCTCCATCACCACGACGCGATCAAGGTTGGCGTATCGCGCTCGGTAGTAACCTTCTTCCTCCACTTCGGCGAAACTACACTGGGGAACGTCAAAGGTCGCAGCTTCCAATCCGAAGAAAGTCGTAGCGGTTTCTTCATCCAAGAAGTTCCACTCATCTTCTCCGTCGTCATATGTGACGCGAACATAGGAGGCCATGTGCACGGCTTCCTGATCACCCATCTCTGCGATGATGGCATCGCATTCTTTCTTCAGCTTTCCTGAAACCTCACCCTTATCCCAGTCATCCAAAGCCCGATAGATTTCTGGATGATAATACTCTGGCATCTCCTCTACATCGTCACCGATAAGCTCAATGGTGCGGACATATTGCGGATTTATCAAGAGTATTTTGTTGTCAAGGCTCCAACAATACAGCCATGGCCTGCTTGCGTTATTTCTACGCAGATTATGAAGTTCCTTCAACTGACGTAAAATCGATTCACGCCCCTTTTCATCGATAGGATATTGGCGGCTGCCAACAGTCGTCTTGATTCTGAGCGTGCCGTATCGCGTTTCGGCATCGGCAATTGCAAACGGGCTCGTGCGCCACTCCTCGACATCAATCTTCCAGCCCAGCAGCTCCTCGACCGTGCATTTCAACGTGAGACAAAGGTCCTTGATCTGCTCGACGTTCAACTGCGTTTTGCCTGTTTCCCAACGGGCCACAGTCTGTTGCGTCGTTGCCATCTGCTCTGCCAAATCTTTTTGAGTCATGCCCAGTCGAAGCCTAAGCTCTTTCATGTTCATAACTCACCTCGCGTGTTCAACACACGCATCGTGGATGAATTAATCTAACACGTCAAGCGTGTTCAAAAATCGCAGCATGTGTTTTAGGGCGTCTTCGAGGCTCCGGCAGCCGTTCGTGACCACTTGCGCAAGACACAGGGCTGGTACACAGCACGAATGGGCGATCAAAAATTACTGCTGCGATGCTCGTCATCAGCCAAGCTGCCGCCGCACCTTCCACTAGGGTGCCAAGGTTCGAAATGAGTGCAGCCGACCATAGCGAACGGAAGGTCTTGTGCTCAAAAGGAACGAGTGAAGATGTTCTCTTCGCCATTGTGGGAAGCCTCGGGATTGACCGCGGGGCTGGATTTGTTTCGCCTCACTCAACCATGGCCTCGCCGTACAAGCCAAGCTGCCACAGTGCGCGCCTGCTAACCCAGAAAACTTGGCGGCCTTACAGGCATGCGCAGGACGTGCGAAGCCGCTCAAATCTCCCCAGATGGTCAGCCATCGAAGACCGGCATCACTTGCCCGGTGAGCGGCTATACGATAATGCTCCGCGCTAAGCAGGAAGCGCCAAAAAATTCGAGCGGCGACTTCATTCTCCTATTCAGGAAGGAACTATGAGGCGGCAGACGCGACCATTCACCGTGGAAATCAAACAAAAGCGCAATTATCAAAAATCCGCACGTTCCATCTGGGGCAATTTCGACATCGCCGCGGCGATGGCCGAGACAACAAAGGAAGTCGAGCCGTTAAATCGTCAGCTTGTTGACTCTACTGTAGTGGCCCTTGATGCTGAACCTTTGCACAAACCGCGAGTGGAGCATTTCATGGCCAATCCCCTGGAGACCGAGTCAGCAGTAGTTCATAGCGAACCGGCAGACAAAACGGAAACGCCAAAACCGAAGACGAGAGCGCGGCGGTCGAGGAAGCCAGAAGCTGAGGCGAGCGCGCCTGCCAAGCCGATATCCGCGACCACTGAAGCACCGCCGTCAGCGCGAACGGGCCGAAAGAGCTACTCCGCGAAGGATCGTGCCCAGAAGCTGGCGCAGATCGAGACCTCGATCGGTGGCGGCGCTACTCTCAAGAGTGCGGTGAAGCAAGCCGGCATCTCGGAACAGACATATTATCTTTGGAAGAAGGCGGCGGCGCCGGCGGCGGACAGTGACGGGCTGAAGGATCTCGTCGCGCTCGAGGAAGAAAACAAGCGGCTAAAGAGCCTGCTTGCCGATCGTCTCCGCAAGGAGAATGCGGAACTGAAGAAAAGGCTCGGGCTGGATTAAGAATGATGGGCAGCTGGTTCTTGGCTCCCCACCTACAGCAATACCGCCTGCTCCGCCTCGCGACGCAAATTCTGCCTTGGCCTTGGGCCGATCTGCTGGATGACCAGCCCGGCCGCCAGCGAGCCGAGATCGCCGCACTGCTTCAGGCTGCGGCCTTGCGTATAGCCGTAGAGGAAGCCGGCGGCGTAGAGGTCGCCGGCACCGGTGGTGTCGACCAGCTCGCGGATCCTGGTGGCCTCGATGGTGACGGTCTCGTCGCCGCGCACGATGACCGAGCCCTTTTCCGAGCGGGTGACGGCGGCGATCTTGCAGTCCTTGCGGATCTGGGCCAGTGCCTCGTCGAATGAAGCGGTCTGGTAGAGCGACTTGATCTCGTGGCTGTTGGCAAAGACGATGTCGACGGTGCCGGAGCGCATCAGATCGAGGAATTCGACGCGGTAGCGATCGACGCAGAACGAATCCGATAGCGTCATCGACACTTCGCGCCCCGCCGCATGGGCGAGCTTCGCCGTCTGCCGGATCGCCTCCTTGGCGCGCGGCGGGTCCCACAGATAGCCCTCGAAATAGGTGACGGCCGCGCCCGACGCCTTGTCGGCCTCGACGTCCTCCGGGCCGAGCTCGACGCAGGCGCCGAGATAGGTGTTCATCGAGCGCTCGCCGTCCGGCGTGACGAAGATCATCGAGCGCGCTGTCGGCGGTTCGCCGTTAAGCGGCCTGGTGTCGAAGGCGACGCCCTGGGCATGGATGTCATGCGCGTAGATTTCGCCGAGCGCGTCGTTGGAGACCTTGCCGAAGAAGGCGGCGCGGCCGCCGAAGGAGGCGACGCCGGCCGCCGTGTTGCCGGCGCTGCCGCCCGAGGCTTCAATGGCCGGGCCCATGCGGCCGTAGAGCAGTTCGGCGCGCCTCGTGTCGATCAAATTCATTGCGCCCTTGATGATGCCGTTGGTCTCCAGGAACGCCTCGTCGCACTGGGCGATGATGTCGACGATGGCATTCCCGATACAAAGCACGTCATAGTCCGGCATCAATGTCTCCGCGAAAATCCCGACGGCTTCTTGCCACGCCGGCCGGCCGGCGGGTCTGGCGAGTTGGAATGGGCTTTCCGGATGCCAATCCATTCGGCGTCGGCCCTCACGGGGCGGCGAGTCCTGCCTCGCGACGCAATTCGTCGGCCCTGTCTGTCTTCTCCCAGGTGAAATCAGGCTCTTCACGGCCGAAATGGCCATAGGTCGCGGTCTTGCGGTATATAGGGCGTAGGAGATCAAGCATCTTGATAATGCCTTTCGGTCTGAGATCGAACAACTCAAGAATGAGGCGCTCGATCCTTCTTTCCTCAACCCTCGCTGTCCCGAACGTGTTGACCATGGCAGAAACCGGACTGGCCACGCCGATTGCGTAAGCAAGCTGCACCTCGCAGACGTCCGCAAGTCCGCTAGCGACGATATTCTTTGCAACATACCGGGCCGCATAGGCAGCTGAGCGGTCAACCTTGGACGGGTCCTTGCCCGAAAAGGCGCCGCCGCCGTGACGACCCATCCCACCATAGGAATCGACGATGATCTTGCGTCCAGTGAGACCGCAGTCGCCGCGCGGCCCGCCGACTACGAACCTCCCCGTCGGGTTGACCAGAATTCTGATGCCTTCCGTCTCCAGGTGGGTCGGCAGGACAGGCTTTATGATTTCCTCAATGACGCCCTCGCGGACCGTCTCTTGCAAGACCTGCTCGTCATGTTGGGTCGATACGACGATGGTATCCAGGGCGACCGGGCGCAACCCCTCATAGCGCACTGAGACTTGGGATTTCATGTCAGGACGCAACCAGCCAAGCTGTCGTGCTTTCCGGACATCTGCCTGTCGTTTCGCCAAGCGATGAGCGAGCTGGATCGGCAAAGGCATCAAGGTATCGGTTTCGCGGCATGCGTAGCCGAACATGAGGCCCTGATCTCCCGCTCCCTGCTGGAGGTCCTGCCCTCGTCCCTCGTCAACGCCCTGGCTGATGTCGGGCGATTGCTCGGTGAGTGCATGAACGACGGAGCAACGCCGGCCGTCAAAGCCGACGGCCTCATCGTCGTATCCAATATCGAGAATCGTATCGCGCGCAACTTGGCTATAATCCACCCGCGCATCGCTGGTAATCTCGCCAGCCAGAACGACTATCCCTGATTTTACCAACGCTTCACAGGCGACGCGCGCCTTGGGATCGGTGCGGAGGATGGCATCGAGGATGGCATCCGAGATGTTGTCGGCCAACTTATCCGGGTGTCCCGCGCCAACCGATTCGGAAGAGAACACGAACTGCCTAGCCATGAAATGCCTCGCTTCGGGTGTTGGAGTTGTATGGGGCATGTTGCTTAGCCCACCTTACCTGTCGGTGATGCCCGGGACCTCGAACGCAGCGCACAAGTCGGCAACGTCTCATCGCACGCAGGCATGGAGATCTTCGTCGTATGGCTCGCCGGAGGACGGAGTCAATGAAGCTAGCAATTTGCACCGTTTCCACATCGCGCATGCCCATTGACGTCACTGCTGGCGCCCCCAGGCGAATTCCGCTTGTGACCGCAGGATGGCGCGCGTCGCCCGGCACCATATTAAAGCTCGTAATGATGCCTGCCTTTGCTAACCGCTTGGCATAGCCCTTGCCTGATAGTGGTCGATCGCGAAGATCAAGGATCAGCATGTGATTGTCAGTGCCCCCGGTGACCAGGTCATAACCTCGGTCCAGAAGCGCCTGGGCCAGAGCCTTGGCATTTTTGACAATCTGTTGGCCGTAACTGCGGAAGGACGGGTCCGCGGCTTCCCGCAAAGCGACAGCTAGCGCCGCGATAACATTCATATGGGCGCCGCCTTGCAGTTGAGGGAAGACAGCGCGATCTATTCGTCTGGCGAGATTGTATTTGCCCTTCGAATGATACAGCGCTTGATAGCGATCTTCATTCCTTGACAAAATGAAGCCACCGCGGGGACCGCGGATCGACTTGTGAGACGTGCTGCTGACGACGTCGCAATGGGGTACGGGATTCGGATGCACTCCAGCGACAATCAGGCCACTGATGTGCGCGATGTCGGCCACGAGGTAGGAGTTCGCCTCCAGAGCGATTTCTGCCATTGCCGCGTAGTCAAAGATACGGGGATAAGCAGTACCGCCAGCCCAAATGAGCCGACGCCGTTCGCGTTTTGCTGTTTCGCGCAAACGGCCATAGTCAATTTGCTGCCTCTTTTCGTGCAGCCCATAGGGGACGCGCTTATAGTCTGTTCCGGAAAAGTTGATGGCCCAACCATGAGTCAGATGGCCCCCTTCCGGAAGGGGGAAGCCCATGACTTTGTCACCGGGGCTCAAAAGCGCACGATAGACAGCCTGGTTGGCCGGCGAGCCGGAATAAGGCTGGACGTTGGCATGCTCGCTGCCAAATAGTATTTTCAAGCGCTCAATGGCTAGATTCTCAAGCTCATCAACGATCTCATTTCCAGCGTAGTAGCGCCCACCGGGGTACCCTTCGGCGTACTTGTTCGTGAAAATCGAGCCGTTCGCTTCCAGCACGGCCGAGGACGCAAAGTTCTCTGAGGCGATGAGCTTAAGGGTGGTCCGCTCCTGCCGCTCCTGTCTCAGAAGCAGTTCGTGAACGCGGCAATCAACCGCGGCCAAGGAAGACCGCCCGTAGGTGTCGGGCTGTGCGATCGCGCCGTCGGCGGAGTTGTCCATGGTAGCTTCGCGCTCCAATTGGATGACCTATTTCACGATCAAGCATGCGGATCCCTTTGGCCGCGTGTGTCGTACCGCTTCGAGCCGCTGCAGGTCCCGTTTATGATAGCCGTCGCCATGGGGCAGGAGATCAACCAACAATTGAACCAGCCCGCCGTCCTTACCTCCTGCTTTGAGATGGTACGAGCACCACGGACGTTGTTCGTTGCAGTAAAGAAAGTCGGCTCTGGCCAGCAGCTGGACGTGTCGTACAACGTGCTCACGACGCAGACCCAGAATCTCCGCTAGCTGGCAGACAGTTAGGTCCGCATGCGCGCAAAGGCCTAGGATTCGAAGGCGATCTAAATGCGCTGCCGTCCGTAGGCGACTGACCAGTGTCAGCATTGGTCAGGACCAAGCCACTTGGAAGGCCTGGGCACTCGTCCTACTGAAATTGTCATTTCGCGTTCTCCACAGATGTACAGCTTTCGAACCAAATTATATAGTTGGTTGTCCACCGACCGGACAATCTCGGTGGCCGTGAAGATGCTGTTTGAGCCGATATGGCTGTGTCGAACAAACAAGATGGGCGCTCTTCTTGCCATTGCCTTTAGCCGAAATTGCACGCAGTTCGGCGGGTCGGAGAATAAGCCACGGTTTGGACCCCACTGACTTAGACGCTGCATTAAGCCTACCATTTACAGCGAACCGGAGTTGCTAAGAGTCTATAAATTTCCTTGAAGGATCTGTTGCGACGTTTGCCCAGCCCGCTTGTGCTCCCGGTTTGCAGCGGTCACTCTCGAGCAGACTGACCGTGATGCAAAGATGACAAGGAAGGTTCCCTTTCAATCGTCGCCCGTGAAAAACTCGGAACGCTTTGATTCAGCTTAGGATTTTCCCCTGATTTCGGCTTTGATTTTGCCGGAAATCGTGGCCTCTGGCGATGATTTTCGGCAAAATAATTGCGTCTGCGTTGCGTGATTCGATGGTGTTTTCGGAACCGGAGAGAGGAGCAAAGCGATGCGGCCGAAGGAACGGCGGGACAGCGGTCAGACCGACCTGTTGCGATCCCGGCTCGACCACATCCTCAATATGGATCATGCGCTGGTGACGCTGGCGGCGGCGATCGACTGGCGCTTCCTCGAAGAGCGGCTCGGCGAGGTCTATGACGACGATCCCGGCCGGCCGCCGCTGCCGACCCGGCTGATGGCGGGCTTGGCCATCCTGAAAGCGATGCACAACCTGTCTGACGAAAACCTGTGCGAGCGCTGGCTGGAGAACCCCTATTATCAGCTGTTCTGCGGCGAGGAGTTCTTCCAGCACCGCTTGCCCTTCGACCGCACGTCCCTGACGCGCTGGCGCCTGCGCATGGGAGAGGAGCGGCTGACGGCACTGCTCCAGGAAAGCCTTGCGGCGGCCACTAGGCTGGGAGCGGCCAAGCCGTCGGACTTCCGCGCGGTGATCGTCGACACCACCGTGCAGGAGAAGGCCATCCACCTTCCCGACCGACGCCAAGCTGATGCATCGCGCCCGCGAGCGGCTGGTCAAGTTGGCCAAGAAACACGGCATCCGCCTGCGCCAGTCCTATGCGCGGGTCGGCAAGATCGCGCTGATCAAGCATCAGCGCTATGCTCACGCCAAACAGTTCAAACGGGCCAACCGGCAGCTCAAGCGGCTGCGCACTATGCTGGGAGCGGTGATCCGCGACATCACCCGCAAGCTCGCCGGGCGACCGGGCCTGATGCCGGTCTTCGGCCTGCCGTTGTCGCTGGCCCGGCGCGTCGGGGACCAGCGCCAGCGCGAGCGCGAGCGAGAGCGAGGCAAGAAGGTGTATTCCCTGCACGCTCCGGAGGTCGAGTGCATCGGCAAGGGCAAGGCCCACAAGCCCTATGAGTTCGGCGTCAAGGTCTCGGTCGCCACCCCGCTGCAGCGCAGCCGCGGCGGCCAGTTCGTCGCCCATGTCAAGGCGCTGCCCGGCAATCCTTATGACGGCCACACGCTGGCCACCATCCTACCGGCGATCGAGGAAACGATCGGCGTCAGCCTCGGCAAGATCGTCACCGATGCCGGCTATCGCGGCCACAACGCGCCGAAGGAAAAGATGTTCAAGGTTCATGTCGCCGGCTACAAGCGCGGCCTCACCAAGGCCGTCAAACGGGCGCTGCGACGCCGGGCCGCCGTCGAACCGGTCATCGGCCATCTCAAGAACGACCACCGCATGGGGCGCAACTTTCTGGCCTTCTCCGAGGGTGACGCCAACAACGCCGTGCTGGCCGCCGTCGGCTACAACTTCAGCCTCCTGCTCAACTGGCTGAGGCTTTTGTGTGCCTTCTTCCTGGCGCTGCTCGCAACCGCTGCAGCGCCGCCGATCCAACCACGATAAGCCTAATCACCGTCCTGGATGACCAACGGGCGGAGGCTTTGTCAGCCCATCAGCGAAATCGACGTTCTTCACTGCCGACTCAATCAGATCTTCTTCCCGGCCAAGTAGTCGTAGTCTCATAACTTGAAGATCACAGGTTCAAATCCAGTCCCATCGTTCGACCGCCGCGAACTCAGGCTCCCAGCGCTGTATTCGCCGATCGTCCGGATCGCCCGCAATGGATGATTGCGCCGAACCCGCGCCCCGAGATCAACGTAGCTGAATAGCTCGCCAGTTCGATTATCCCCACCGCGCACTCATCACCTCCGAGTCTCTGCCGCGTGTCGCTCAGGAACGGCGCGTCCTTGCTGACAAAGATCCACTTCGCCGTTGGCCTGACGTTGCCGGATAATGATCTGGTGCTGCGAGAGAGGATTGAACTCGCCCCACAGCATCTAGAATTTATCGGTTATTCCTTTCCCGCTACTGCATCTGTGTACCACCACTGTGTCCAGGGACAAGGTTGGCATTGAGGTAATTCCGGAACGCTGCTCGTCTCTCAAGTCATCACAAAGTCGCCTATTTAGCCTCGAGCACAACACCGAAATCGTCGTCGTTGTTCGGGACCACAAGTTGGCCGGACAAATTCTTGTCGCCAAGTCCTGGCGTGGTCACGTCGTAAGAACCAGCGGGAACATCGGGAATATAGAAAGAGCCGTCTGATCCCGTTATCGTGTTTCGGCAAGATTCCCCCGACGGATCGCCGCTGGGGCAAAGGGTAATTGGGGCGCGAGGGAGCGGTTGGGCAGCCCCGGTAATGAGGTCTCCAATCAGACCACCCGCCCGCACTTCTTCAGCCCCAAAAAACGCCAGGCACATCACGAATCCTGAAAGTGTCCGAACACGGCGACTAGTGCGCACCTGTCATCTCCACATTCTTCAAATCGGCTTTAGCTGGCTTTTCCTTCATAGCGACGGCTTCGAAAGTAACTTTGTGAGCGTCTTCCTCAATCTTCCCAAGTTTAAGATACATTTGCTGTGCGATGTACCCGGGGTATTCGAACACTAATCGGTCATAAGGAAAAGACAGTTTTCCGGAGGACTCTCTTTTCATTGGTATCTTGCCAACCCACTCCAAATGATTAGATCCAATCTGCCTTACATTTTCTATGGGAGGGTAAAGAGACATTAAGACCATTCGGGAATCTACGACAACTTCTGGACCAGTTAGATCAATAGACCCCATAATTGTATATTCTTCATACTTTGGAAATTCTTTTTCATCCGGCCTGATTTTGTATGTTATACCGGCTGAGAGTATAACTAGAGCAAAATATCCTGCAAACGCACCAGTTAGATTAACGCTAAAGCCCTCTAGCGGTCCACTTACGTGCGCATTACTTGGCAAAAGAATGTATATTAAAAGCGCCGGTATGAGCGGTAGCAGAATAATCGCTGCCAGCACAACTAGGAAGGGCGGGACGGACTGGATCATCTGCACGTTGCCTCCGCAAAGCCAAGCGAACTAAGAATATTGCTCCTAATCTTGTGGGTTGTCAAAGCGTAGTCGAGGACGGTAGTGTCTCAGTTTGAATTATGGGCATAGGTCTACGATGCAGAATGCAAAAAACGCCCTTCTCCCTGGACTTCCTGTCGACCTGATTAAGGCTGCTTATGCCAAGGCACCAGTCAATGAGATCGGTAGCGGGAAGTTCGTCAATCCCGCATCCTCGGCTGCCCTGGCAGCTAACACATTCGGATTCTTCCTCACTCGAAGCGACGAGCTTCCGCAGATCCATTTGCTTCGTCCTGGCGTTCTTCCGTGCAGTCAGGCTGCACGGCCAGTTTAGATCGTATCTGTTTCCCGAGCGCTCGAAGCCCCGGAGTAGTGTCTCCTGCTTGTCGATGCCGGTAAATTCTGCGCCGATCTGCACGACCGCGAAGTCCGCGACGTGAAGACCAAACGCGTTCAGTGCGACGAAATCTGGAGCTTCACGGCAGCAAAGCAAAAGAACGACGCGGCGATGGAAAACGCAGTTGACGGCGCTGCGACACATGGACGTGGACCGCTCTGGACAGCGACAGCAAGCTTATCATTCGTGGGGGGTCGGCGGTCGAGACGGCGAATATGCGCTGGCATTCATGGATGACGTGAAAGACCGCCTTGCCAACCGCGTCCAGCTTACGACCGATGGTCACAAGGCCTATCTGAACGCGGTCGAGGAAGCCTTTGGCGCCGATATTGACTACGCCGTGCTGGTCAAGATGTATGGCGAGCCGGAAGGCAAGGCAGTGCCACAGGAACGCCGAAGGCGAGCTCTATCTGGCGCACGTCAGCACGTCGCATGTCGAACGCCAGAACCTGACAATGCGGATGCAGATGCGCCGCTTCACGCGTCTTATCAATGCGTTCTCAAAGAAGTTCGAGAACCACGTGCACATGGTTGCGCTCTATACCGTCTGGTACAATTTCATCCGCATCCACAAGACGCTGAAGATGTCGCCGGCAATGGCTGCTGGTGTATCCAAGACACTCTGGTCGATGGACGATCTGTGCGGCGTGATGGACGCTGTAGCGCCTAAGCCGGGAAAGCGCGCACCGTACAAGAAACAGGTCGAATAGAGCGCCCATGTTCTTCAAGAGAGCCTTTCACGCCTTAAAGCGTGCAACCACCGGTCAAGTTGTCAGGCAGATAGATACGAACATCGATAGCTTGGGCGATATGAAGTCTGACTTCGGCTCAAGACCGAACGTGACGGACCCTATGTCGTCTTGGCATTCATTGCGCCTGGCAGCTATCAATATTGCCCTGGATGCGGTGATGAAAGCCATGCAAGAAATCCGCGCGGCAGCGACAGAGCTTCAAAACTTGTTGTGAATCTCCCCGACGAAATGAGAGCCAAAGTCGCGGGCGTTTCTTAATTCTTGTCAGCTACAAACTGCGCGCCGGCGTAGATGAGGTGGACGATGGATCGAGCTCGTCGTCTGCCGCGGGGCCGAACATCAATTTTGACTGCCATCAAAAGGGACCGCCATGTTCCTCATCCAACGAAGCCAAAATCGCATCAGTCGCTTGGAGGAACGCCGCTTTTCCGAGCTCGGAATTAGCGAACGAGCTCACCTTCAGGAATGGCTAGCCGATATGCCGGGGGCATTGGGCGAGGACCTCCTAATTATCCAAAAGGAATTCGATGGTTTCAATGACACGCGCGAGCGCCTTGACCTTCTTGCCCTCGACAAAGCCGGCCAGCTCGTCATCATTGAGAACAAACTGGACGATACGGGACGTGACGTCGTCTGGCAGGCACTCAAATATGCAGCCTACTGCTCAAGTCTGACCAAGGCGCAGATTACAGACATCTACCAGCTCTACCTGGACCGCTGCTGCGGCGGTGGCAATGCAGAGGAACGCCTATGCGAGTTCCTTGAAGTCGACGAACTCGAGGAGGTGGTGCTCAACAGTGGCAATAGTCAGCGCCTGATTATGATTGCCGCGAAATTTCGGAAAGAGGTGACCGCGACGGCTATTTGGTTCCTGGGCCATGGCATTCGCACACAGTGCTTCAAGGTCAGCCCATATTCATACGGCGAGGAGATCTTTCTCGACATTCGGCAGATCATTCCGGTTCCAGAAGCCGAAGAGTTTATGATCCGCATGTCCTCGAAGGACAGCGAAGAGAAAACTGCGCAAGGTGCTCAAAAGAGCCGACACCACATCCGATTGGCGTTCTGGGATCAGGCGCTAGACGCCCTCAAACATAGTGAAGTCAAGCTTTTTCAGAATATTAGCCCGTCGCAAGACAGCTGGGTAAGTGCGGGCTGCGGCATCTCATCGTGTCACTACGCCTTGATTTTCGGCAAGCACGAAGTGCGTGTCGAACTGAGCCTACAGCGATCGAGCGCCGAGGAAAACAAGTGGATGTTCGATCGGTTGTTCCTGGAGAAGGACGCGATCGAGCAGGCATTCGGATCCGAACTGACGTGGAAACGCCTGGACGACATAAAGGCAAGCCGGGTGCAGTGTGCAAAGGCGTTCGACGGCTACAACCGTGAGAACTGGCCGGAGATCAATGCTTGGATGATCCAACATATCGTCCTCCTCGAGCGCGCGCTCAAAGGGCCCTTGCAGAGGCTGAATCAGGCACTCAGGGCGACCGAGCTTCGCGGGACGGCGCAAGCTCCCGACGAACTCCAGAAGACGTAGGTTGCTTGTGCTCGCTCGTTGAGCCTAGCTCACCGGCATGTGCGGGTGTGGCGGCCTTCTGCTAAGAACGTTGTCCGGCGTGTAGCGTTGATCCCAATGCGCTGTCTTGGTGAGACGGCGTCCGAAATGGGCCTCAAGGAAGGTCGGATATGGGCGTTTTCCGCTCTCCGCCTCGCCAATTGGAACCAGCAGTGAGCGGACAAACGGACGTTTGAGCTGACAACTTGAAAGTCGCCGCTTGCAGCGGGTAGTCGTATCTGACCACCGGCTTGCAATGTGGTAGTCGTCGACCAAGGACGCCGTTGAACTGAACCTTGCCAACTGGAACGCGTCGCTATTCCGAGCGGCCCGGTCGCGGGCCTGCTCTCGCTCAACCCCGCCTACAAGTGGAATGCTCCGTTTCGGAGCTGGATGTTGCGCGAAGCGGTGTTTTGGCGCCTCCACGACCTGATGACCCAATCGTATGTGCTGCATCAGCAGGGGCACGCGCTTGACGCTGATCGACCTCAACCAGCTCACGCGGCAGGTGCTAGACGGCAAGCTCAGCTTCCACGTCCTCGGAGCTAAGACCAGCACCCTCCTACTCGGTTCGCGGAACGACACGACTGGGCACGAGTCGATCAGCATCGTCACGGTACTTGGGAAGTGCGACAAGCGGTATCCCGGCCGCTCGCGCTCCTGACTGGAAGAGGACGTTTGTCAGGCCCTCGAACTCGTCCCACGACCTCGCGCGATCGACGAGTCCTGCATCGCACGCCGAAGGCTCACGAGCTCCGCTGCCCTCAAGTCCCAATCGGCGAGAATGTTCTCGAAGGATATCCCCCGCTGGACAAGTGAAGCACAGGGCTTCCCACAAAAGTGCGAAGCGCGGGTCCTCTACCCATTGGGAGCCGTGGCAAGCCAGATGTATGATCTGAGCTCCCTTGCCGCGGCTGGCCAATTCTGACTTGGCGTGCAAAAGCGTAGGTGCGACCTAGGAAACGGTCTGGGGTCGAGTTAGCGGACCGCTACATCGCCAGTCCCAAGACGAGAGATAGCGGTTTAGCTTGGTAGCTGGATATCGCCACGTGGCAAAGTCCCCTATCGGAAGCGTGATCCCGATCGCGAGAGAGGAGCCGGTTTGCGGGTGGTCCAAAGCCGACATTGAGAGAACGCGCCGTTTCACTGTTTCACTTGACCCGCCACGGACAATTTCTCCCACCCGTGATTAGTCTCCGGTTGCGCAAAAGACGTGGTAAAAAAAGCGAAATTAGGTCTGTACAGGGCCAGAATCTCAAGTAAGCTTGTAATATATTCTGGGTTCTGGCGTTTGACGTTGGGTGGCTGCTGGGCCTGGCGAGGGATGGACTTGTGGATGGCTCAAACATCATAGCGGCTATGTTGCCTGAGCTAGGCGCGGCATCGATCGGTGCCGTCGTGACCCTGATCGTCGTCGATCGCATAATGCACGGGCGGCCGGTCGGAACACAAGCGAGGCTGCGCTTCGCAGCCTGGGCAACTACGCTGGCAGCGGGAGTGACAATCGAGACCGCTCTTCTCGCCGGCGTCGGTGCAGTGGCTTGGCTGAGCATGGGGGCAGCGATTGGCGGTCTAACACGAATGGCCATGTCGAGCGCTTGGCAAGGCCAGTCATGACCTGGGGTTGAACAGCGAGCGGGGAGGAATCATGGACTGGAAAATCGCAGGCGCACTGGCGTTCGGCCTGGTGCTCGGCTGGAATGTTTATTTCGTCAACCGCTACCGCCGTGGTGATATCAGCTTTGGCGACCTGGCGACGCTGCTTGGCGTGGTCGGTGGCGCGGCGGTCTTATCGCTCTTTCCCAACAACACCGACCTTTTCGGCGCTTACGGTGTGGGACTCGGCGTCGGTTTTTTCGCCTATTTCGCCATCTTGGTGGCCATGGTGAAGGTCTCGCCAAATTTCGATTCAGACTGGTTGCTCGACGGCAGGCGCAAGAACCCGGCTGACGGCTATGGATACGGGACGGATGCACGCCCGACCTTGGCACCGATGGCCCCTGATCCAGCGCGTCTCGCGCAGTTGCCGAGCGCGCCGCCTGTAACGATAAACTTCCAGGGCAACAATCCAGGCGAGGCGTCGATGGTCCGGACTGTCGGCCAGTTGGAGGCACTGTCGGCGCCCAACCCGGACGCGATGCGGGTACAGCAGGTCTGCGCCGAAACGTGGTCCCAAGCGGGGCCGAATGGTCCGTTCCGAAATGCAAGCCACCAGTACGCGATCGAGGTCGCTCATCGTCTGGGAGTCAACGTTTCGGGTTCGGCCGATCAGATTCTCGACAGCATCGAGGGCAACGCATCCTGGAGAGCGCTGTCCGACGCAGCGGCAGCGCGCGAGGCCGCCTTGCAGGGCAAGCTCGTCATCGCCGGCGTCAGGTCGAACGCCGGCACGCCGCCAAAGATGGAAGGGCAGCTTGCGGTGGTCACCGGCGGGCCGATGAACGCCGGCGGATGGGCGCCGTCAGGCTACTGGGGCAGTTCCGATCCTGCCATTGCTGCTCTTGGCGGGGCCGGCGCGCCGATCAGCGGCTGCTTCAGGGCGGGTCTCAAGGACCAGATCATCTATTGCTGCCGTGACATTTGAGGTTGCCACCATGTCTGCAACCGACACGACCGTCCACGACCACCGCTTCTGCTCCAGCCTTGAGGATGCAGACTTCCAGCCGCCGAGTGCCAATGGCTTCAATGCGCGTGCCGCATTGCTCAATGCAGCCTTCTGGGGGCGCGGCGTCAAGCTGCGCGTCTCCTTCATGGAGGGTGCGCTCGATCTGCAGCGGCGCGTCGCGGCGCTTGCCCAAGCCTGGCCCGACGAGACCGGGGCAAACTTCAGCTTCGAGTTCTGGATCGACAACGGCCGCGATCCTGCCGGGGGCGACATCCGCATCACCTTCCAGCCGGGAATGGGCAGCTTCTCCAGGCTCGGCCGCTTCGCCCAGGCGGTCGATCGCACGCAGCGCACGATGAATCTTGGCTGGATGACCACGGCGCTTGCCGAGGGCGACGCGCGCGCCGTCGTACTCCATGAATTCGGCCATGCGCTGGGCTTGGTCCACGAGCACATGAACCCGGCCCAGTCCATCGACTGGAACAAGGAGAAGGTGCGCGAGGACATGCGGGCTTCGCAAGGCTGGAGCGACGACAAGATCGACGCCAACATGTTCCATCGGTACGACAAGAGCGAAGTCTTCGGCACTGATGTCGATCCGACATCGATCATGATGTATCCCATCCCAACCGGCTGGACGAAGAACGGCTTTACGGTCGGCTTCAACACTGCACTCAGCGCGGTCGACAAGGCCCTGATCCGGAAGGCCTACGGTGTGCGCCCGGTGTTTGGTGGGTAAGCGCCATGTCAGACCAGGCTATTGTCGTCGGCATCGGCAGCTATCCGACGTTCGGGCCGGACGGCAACTCGCCGAACGACCTGCCAGGTGCGGTGGAGGATGCCAAGGCCGTTGCGGACTGGCTGGTCAATATCGCAAAGGCCGATGTGACGCTAATCACCTCCACTGGCATCAACGGAGCGCCATGGATGGTGACCAATCTCGTTGCCGCCCGTCCCGTTACGTCGGACCTCGACGCGGCCTTCGTCCCCTTCGTTACATCCACGGCGCCGAAGGTCGCCGAGCGGCTCTATGTCTACACCGCCGGCCATGGGCTCGCGCCAGACGCGCGGTCACGCTGCCTAATCACGGCGGATGCCAGGGGCACTGGCTGGGTGCCTAACCTGGAGATTCCGGCTTGGATCGACTGGTTTGCCAACCAAACCCATTTCGACGAGCTGGCGCTGTGGATGGATTGCTGCGGCACGCAGGCGCTCGAATATACGCGCACCAAGCCGGCGGGTCTGGCCAACATTGCGAGCCGTCCTCCTCCGCCGGCCAAGGTGTTCATGGCGTTCGCCTCGGGCTTCGGGCGCAACTCCTATGAAGGGCCAATCGGAGTAAACGGCGAGGTGCGGGGCCTCTTCACCGACCGCCTGCTCAAAGGTTTGAACGGCGCGGCCGCCGACGCCAATGGCGAGGTGCGCTCGAAGTCGCTAGCCAACTTCCTGCGCAATGGCACGTCTAACGGTCCGGGCGGCGAGGACCAATTCGCCACGGTGCCGCAAGAAGAGGACATGCTGTTTGCGATACGACTGCATCCGACGTATCGAATCCGGCCTAGGCACCCCGACGGATCGCTGGCGCCGGATGGCACAGTGCTCACACTGACCAACCCGCCCGGGCCACTATCGAAGACCGCTGCGGTCAACCAGGGATGGGCGAACTTTGCGCTGGGCGTCGGCCTCTACAAGCTGAGCGGAGGCGGGGTGGAGCGCCTCATCGAGATCGGGGCCACCACCCCGGCCGACTACGAATAGGAAGGTTGCACGATGCCGCAGCTCGACGTCTACACCAACCATGACGCTGAAGTGTTCGTCTTCAACGCGGCGCTGAGTCGCGTGGCGCGGTCGGTCGGATCCTTCAGCGACGATCTCAGCCCCGGGCTCTACAAGATCAGGGTTAGCCGGGCAGGGACGTTCCAAGAGCAACTGGTAGAGCTGAGCGGCAACCCCCAACAGCATTCCATGTTCATCGACCGATTTTCCGCCGTCGCCCCAATCGGGCCAATGCTCTCCGATGTCGGGCGGGTCGAGAGCCTGGCACGCGCGGCGCTCGAGAGGCTTACCGGGCCTAGGCTTCTGGTGCTTGCCCACCAAAGCGCCAACAACGCCGACCACCGCAGACCCTTCCAGGGAGCGCGCATCTTCCCGTGGCGTGCCACACGGGATGCTGTCCGGTTGGACGGGCCGCCCCCGATCACCGCGGTTATCGACAGTGAGCTGTGGGCGGCGGTTGCGGTCGAGGCGAATGCCTCAGACGGGCCTTTCGTCCTGGAGCTCAGCCGCGGGAGTCAGGTTGCGCGCCAAGCGGTTCTGGTGGCTACGGACTGGCAGACACGCATCTTCCTGCGGGCGAGCAATGACGACAGGCCGCGTGCACAGACACCTGCCGCCGGCGCCAGGGAGGCAACCCCGTTCGACGTCTCGATACAGATGGCAAGGGCCACCGCCGACGTCGTCTATTCAGACCATTGGGAAACGGTGGAAGTGGCAAGAAGCGCGCTCGAGCGGGGTAGGGCGATCTTCACCAGCCAGCGGCTGGTGGAAGAACTGCTCTACGAGAAATACGAGAATCCGGTTGCTGGGCTTACGGGATTGCACCTGTTCCTGGACGCCAAGGCACGATCGGAGGCGGGCGACACGGCCTACGATCTCGCCCCCGGCATACAAGCACTGGCGCAGGACGAGCGAGAAATTGCCGACGAGGTGCTGGTAAACCTGACGAGACTGCTGCATCCTGAGCGGGCCGCAGCGGCGCAAACGCAAGCGGACTCCGACGCCGCCCTGAAGCAAGTGCTGGTATATGCCGACCCGGACTGGCCGGAGTCCGCCGACCTCACGGCGCTGCGGTTGAGGGCTGGTCGCTGCAGACAGCAGGTCTTCGTGCCGAGCCCACCGATGTTCCGTGTGAGCTGGGACGTGCTGAAGGCCAATGCCGCGCGCGACGGGTTGACTTGGATCAGTCGGGAGCTGTGGAGCAGCACGGGCGCGGCCGGTTCCGCCGGACCCTACCTTGCCTGGGCGCGCGGCCGCCATTCAGTGAAACGCACGCTGCAGCGTATTAGCGACCAGTTCGCGGAACGGCCAAGACCGGGCGTCTCGCTGCCATTTGTCGTGGGGAATACGGAGGGGGCCATAGCTGGTTCCGCTACGGTCCGGGATGACAAGATCTCCAATCAGGACGAACTCTCGGGCCTGGAATCCATGGCAATCCGGCCGAGCGCGTCGAGGCTCGAGTCGATGGTCGCAGGCACTGTCGACAACGCGGCCAAGCTCGAGTTGGCCGCCAGTTTCGGACTGCCCCTTTCGATCCTTCAGAAAGCTCCCGAGAAGATGGGTTAGATGGAGTTTTATGCAGTGGCTGAAGCCGAACATTATGCGCCACATCTGTTCGATCCCCGACCTCCCCAGGCGGGGACGCGCCCCTATCCCACGCAGTCGAAGCTGGCGCCGACCAAAAATGACCTCGCCGGGGAATTGCGCGGGTACTACGGGCGACCGGAGTTCAATCCCAAGTCCAGTCGTTTCGGCAAAGTGCGCAGCGGCGGCACTAAGAACCACGGGGGCGTGGATATTTACGCCTCCTATTTGCCGTTTCCGCACGAAACCGCTGTTTATGCGATATGCGAAGGCAGGGTGGAATTCTTCTACGACAACGAGTCGCCCGACGACATCGGCAATCGCGCCTGGCTTTACCCCAAGCATGCGCCAAATGACCGCGTGATATTCGGGCACCTCAATCGCTTCGTCGGCCACGACAGAGATGTCAAGAAAGGTTGTCTCATCGGTTTCGCCGGCTGCAGCGGCAACGCCGACGCGGACCACGAATGCACGACGCTTGGGGTGCTCAACATAAATTCCGGCCATGTCCACATGGCCTATCGGCCCGCAAAAGGGGGCCCGGTCGACCCGGTTGGCAAAGTTGGCTGGTCTCTCCGCTTCGCCGACATCGAGAAAGCGATCGAGCTGAAAACCTGGACGAACGATGGCAACCTACTGGACAAGCCCGCTCCGCCAGACTTCAAGTTCGGATTACTGCGGACGGATAATGCGAAGCGAACTGAGCGGATCAAGAAAGCCGATGATCCCAGCCAGCTTCCTGCTCCGTTCGAGACGATTGACTTCGACAATCGAAAAGCAGTGGCCAAGACCGCGAAGTTCTATGAGCTAGCCGGGAAGCGACTGGCAACAGCTGAGCCGACGCACCCCAAAGCCAAGTTCAAGCAGTTCGGCATCGCCGATTTCCGCAAATCGCTGGCGGCCCTCAGCATACTGATCGGACGGTTGAACGATATTATCGCGGAGCTTGACGAGATCTCGAAGGCGGCCGTCACAGCGGAAACGCCCTCGGATATTAAGCGCGCGCATACCCGGTCGGCCGAGTTCATGTTCGACGCCATCCGCCTCCTGTGGTTTGCCATGGCCGGCGAGGCGATGTTGCCCGTCGCCAAGGACCCCGGCAAGGTCTACGACAAAGTCAAGAAGGCGTGGGTTCCGGTGCCGGGCGGACCGTGGGACGGCCATGTGCCGCGATCGGGCATCGGGCTGTGGGGCAAGAGTATGCTCGTAGGACTCGGCAATGGCCGGGCGGCGTTGCAGGCGAGCTTTCTCAAAGATCTGGTCGACGAGACGACGAATTCTGCAAAGAAGAAAATTGTCCCCTACAGCAAATGGACATTGTCCGTGTCGCTCGGAGCCGGCACGTCCTGGCATGCCATTTTCGACGAAAAATTCGAGGCGGAGGTAGGTAAATTACCTGCTGAGACAGCAAAAATATTCAGTGAATATTTTATCTCTGTCTATAATAGTGTTCAGCTGGTCAGCCACATCTCGAAGATAATCTGTGACAATGCAAAGATTGTCGACCAACCGGGATTGAAGCGATACTTAAGCAGTATCAAGGTAATAATGGGCGTGCTGGTCGGGGAGGCGGAAGAGCCTGGCGAGGCTAGGAAGCTGCAGTCAGCGCTCGAGGAAATCGGGAAGAAGGACGATCTGATCCTGACCCTGCTGGCAATGATCGCAAAGACCGCGGGCGATGCGGCTAAGCAGGCCGCGAAGTGTCTGGATCCCAAAGAGAAGCAACTCGATCGGATCCGCAGCGCTTACGACATGATTTGGATCGAACCATCGGAATAGCAGAACGACCGGCGCGGCGATGCACGGCTTTTCGAGGAAGCCGGGAAGGGAGAGTAAGTGGGCGTCGAGCTTTTCCAGACGAATGTCGAGTTCGATGCGGTGGCGTCGAAACTGTCGATTGGGCTCGACGATTCGACCGGAGCCTCGCGCCTGATTTTCGCCATGACGGCCACGACCGGCGGCGCGCCGGTTGGCAGGGAACTGGCGGTTTCCCTGAGCGACGCGGATGGATTGAGCGCTGTCTCTTTCAGCTACGACGGGCTCGATCGCACCTACACACTGACCGTCGACCTGAACGATACTGTCGATGGCAAGAAATTCGGCGAACGCATCGACGCGAACGGCATTGCCGGCGCCAGCTTCAACGCGAATGCCAACCTGAGTTCCCTGAAGGTGGTGTTGCGGCCGCGAGCACCGGGTGGAGACTGGACGTCCGACCATCCGAGCTTCGCCTTGATCGCTTGCTGGGAAATCGACGGGCGGGCGACCGAAAGTTGGGAGGAGCCTGAGCGTCCGGTCGAAGTGAATGTAGAGGCCACGATCGAGGTGTGCGTCGGCCTTTCGGTCGTCGTGCCCAACGATCTCGACCTCGCTCTGCCAAATTTTCAGGTCCGACTCGACCTTCCATCGATTGGCCTCGCCACCAAATGGGTGCCGTTGTCCTGGTTCGAGTGGCCGGATCTGATGCCACTGAAAATGGAGGGCCTACTTGCCTGGTTCTCCGGGCTACTCGACTTTGACTGGGCGCAACTCCCGGAGGTCCCGCTGCCGCGCCTGCCGCAATGGGATGTCGACCTCCCATTGTCGATCGACCTGCCACTCGGCGTCGGTGTCGTGTCCACACATCTGCATCTGCGTAAGGCGGCGGGCCAGGGACTGGTGGTCGACGCTTCTGCGGAAGGTTTCTACGTCACCTGGCAGGGGGAGGCGGTCACCGCGCCGCGCGGACAGGTAGTCCTGCGCTATGTGGAAGCCACCGGGATCTACACGATCGAGGTGCGTTTCTTCGAAGCCCAGTATCCGGAAGCGGACGCGATTCCGCCTTGGCAGCCCTACGGCTTTTCGCTGCCATTCGACCTGCTCGGGCTTGAGGCGGAATGCTGGTATCTTCGTCTGGGACTTTT
Organism: Mesorhizobium sp. M0563; assembly: GCF_040321065.1. Taxonomy (NCBI): domain Bacteria; kingdom Pseudomonadati; phylum Pseudomonadota; class Alphaproteobacteria; order Hyphomicrobiales; family Phyllobacteriaceae; genus Mesorhizobium; species Mesorhizobium sp. M0563. The sequence goes on along the minus strand of NZ_JAMYQV010000028.1, from coordinate 39,809 downwards.
CCTCAGCAACGTCGGTGGTGGCAAACGGTATGCCTGCTTCGAGGCTCTGCTCGAGATTGGCGGGCTAAAAGTGACCAGCCGCTTCACCGGAGACGAGAGCGAAGGTCTCTATCGCACTGATGTGCGGCTGCTCCTTCGCGACACGACGCTCGTCAGCGCAGCCCTGACGCCGGGAGATGCGCCTGAGTTCCTTGTCGATGCGAAGCGTCCGGCCAGCGAAAATCCCTTTGACCGGTGGCTAAGCAGGCCGGTCCCCGCCTTGAGTTTTGCCGACGACCTCCTTGCCCCACCACCCGCCTCTGGCGTCAACGAATATGGCCTTACCTTCCACGACGGCGAGTTCCGCAGCGGCGAGCGCGCGTTCCTGCTCTGGCGCATGAATGGCCGTCGCCTGCTCAAGGCGCTCGCCCATGATCTTCTCGGGCGTGAAGCGGCCGGGGCCGTCGGCGCCCCTGAGGAGATGACGGATTTCGGCCTGGAGATCGCCACGCAAGGCAGCGGCTCGCAGCAGATCAGGCTCGACTGGCGGCCGGTTGCCGGCGGCACGGACGGTGCGCCGGACACTGGCGCTCCAGCCGCATCGGAGGACAAGTGCCTGGAAATTAAAGGCGCTAAGGATATCGCCTTCAACGTGCCGTTCGCTTCCCCTGGGACTTATCTCGTGGGCAGCTTCGCCGATCCGCTCACGCTCGATCTGCCCGCGATCTCGCTCGAAATGGCGCGTCCCCGCACCCAGTCGATCGTGCTGCGTGCCGAGCCGGACGGCAGCCATTCGGCGAGCCATCTATTGCTTTTCGATGGAACGCCGCAAGCCCCGCAGGAGCAGCCGGTCCCGCCATTGGCGCGCGCGCGCATTGGCTTCTCGCTCAGGCAGTCGGGTTACGCGGGGGATGAACGCGACGTGGTGGAAACGCAGCCCGGGGAGTCGGCCGAGCCGTTCCTAGCTATTGGTCTTGGACGCGCCCAGGCGGGCGAGCTGGCCGTCCGCACGGTCGGTTGGCGTCGAGGCCGGGCGCCCCGCTTCCTCGAAGTGCTGCCTGCGGAGGCGGCGCCGATCCGCTCGCTGATCCCAACGAACCTGCCGAACGTGCCGGGCACCGATCGTGGCTGTCCCGGCACGAAGCCGGCGCCGCTGCCGCCCGCCGCGCTCGATTTCGACGCTTTCGAGACCCCGCGCTTCGGCAAGGACAGCTGGCGATTGTCGGCCAGGATCGCGGCGACCAATGCGCTATTCAAGATGTTCGGCGATGCCGGAGACGCTGGGCAGAAGGTCTCGTTCACGATCGATGAGATCTGCATAGACGAGCAGGACGACCGGGTGGTCCTGTTAAAGACGAGCCTGACTTTCGCGCTCGATGCCTTCACCGCGTCGGGCGCCGTCACGTTCCGTTTCGACCTGCGGGACCTTTCGCTGAGCATGGCCGACGGCGCCTCGCTCAAGTTCCGCCTGCCGAAGCAGGGGGGCAACCCGCCCGCATGGACGGCCGAAGCGCCGCTGCCGGAAAAGGCAACCGCCTACGACTTTAGCGAGGAACGTCCGCTTCTTGGCTTGCGGATGACCGCACTTGCCCGGAAGGAGGAGGGAGACGACCTCGAAACCATCGACGTGCTGACCCTGTCGATCAAGGGCGGCCGGTTCGTCCTTGCGCTGCCCGCGGATCGCTGGATCGTGTTGCGCTACACCGGGCTCGGCCGGGGGAGCTTGAACTTCTGGATAACCGAGTTCGTGCTCGGACCGGGCGGGCTCGACGCGACCGGCAATCTGATCTCGAACGCGTTGCGGGTGAAGGGCCTGAAGAACCCGTTTATCCTCGAGCAGGCGACGCTTCGCATCCGCTCAAGCCGGCTCGACTATCTCTCGGTGTCGGGCTCGGGCGTACTGCCCGAGCTGCTGGACGAGGCGCCGGTCAAGATTGCGATCGCCTTCAAGCAGGGGAATGACGGACGCATCGATATAGACAGTCTCGATGCGCAACTCGGCGACAAGGACAAGCCGATATTCTCGCGTGGCACTCGCTTCAAGTTCGAGATCCAGCAACTCGGCCTTGCCTACCGGAGCGCGCCTGACGGCGGTGAGCGTCACTTCTTCTTCGAGCTGACCGGATCGGCGCAATTCACGCCGCAGTCGAATGAGTTCACCAGCGGGCTTCTTGAGAACCTGAAATCGGCGCGACTGGATTTCGTTCGTGTGCCGCTGACGGACGAGTTTGCCGAGCACATCAGCCTGTCGATCGAGCTCAAACGGCCGATCGTATTCAAGGTCTTCGGGGTCTTCCGCATGGAGATCCGCTCGATCGGCTTCCATCCGAAATTCCCGAAGTTCAGTGCGCCGACCGCGGCCATCATCATCGGCGGCCAGGTCGAGTTCGCCGATACGGGCGACGTGATCCGCGCCGAGATCGACTTCCACGCGATGTATATCGGCCTGCCCAAGCCCGATTCCTCGGTGCCGCAGGTCTACTTTGACGGGCTGCGGGTCGATATTTCAACCTCCGAGGGCTTCCGTATCGGAGGACGCGTCGACACCTATAAGAGCGACGTGCTCGACGGCTTCGCCGGCGAGGGCACTGTGCAGATCCCCGGCTTTCCGGAACTTTCCGCCGCCTTTGCCTTCGTGCGCGTGCGCGAAACGCCGGATCAGCCTTGGCTGCGGGCATGGTTCATCGCCATCGAGGCGGCGAAGATCGGCTATCTTGTGGGCGGTGCACTACCGATCTATCTGCGCCAGGTCGGTCTCGGCTTCGGCTACCGCTACACCTTGCCCCTCATCCTCGAACTGGAGAAGCACAAAGAGCTGTCGGCGCTCATCAATGCGATGCTGCGCGAGGTCGGCAAGCACAAGACCCTGGCGCGCATCGATTCCTGGAAGCCGGAGACGAGAGGTCGCCGCTGGACGATTGCTCTCGAGGCCGTGCTGTCGCTCGGCTCCGCCAACTCTTCGCCTTTCGAATACAATGAAAAGGCCGAGCGCAAGATCCGTACGATCTTTACCCAGATCTTCGCAGCCTATCGCTCCGACTTCACCTTGGTGGCGGCGGCCAAGCTCTGGTTCCCCGTTAGCGTCGACGATTTCTTCCGAAACGCCGAGAACATGCGGGAGCGCCCGCTGGCGTCAGGCTTCTTCGCCTTTTCGGCACCGCAGAATCGCCTGCTCGCGCATGTGCGCAAGAACCAGGATCCCTATCTCGGTGAGGATCCGAACCAGCCGATCCCGTATCCCCTCAAGCTCGCGCTCGAAAAATCCTATTTCGAATCGACGCTGCTGATCGAGCCGGGGCTGGTGCATGCCGAACTCGGCTGGCCCGACCGGCTCTGCTTCGACCTGACCGTTGGCCCGATGCGCGTCGGCTGCCGCGCCGGCATCCTGATCCGCATCGAGCGTGACCTGCTGATCTATGGCTACTATTTCAGCGCGTATGGCGAACTGAACCTGGGCGGCGGCGTGGACTTCGGCTTCGTCGGCGTGCGCGTCGAGGCGCAAGTGCGCGTCCAATATGCGACCCGCCTCCTGATCGGCGCCAATCTGCGCAAACCTCTCGAGTCCAACATCTACGGCGCGATTGGGCTGGATATTGCGGTGCGTTTCCTGGTGCGCGCCTGGCTGCGACTCAATTTTAGGTTTTTCAAGATCAGCATCGACATCTCGTTCTCCTTCAGCCTGCAGCTGTCGGTGCTTGGCGAAATCGGATGGGCCGGAAATGGTGAGCTCGGCTTCCGCGGCCGCGCCCAGTTCATCATCGGCGTGTTCGGCCGTTCGCTCGCCATCAAGATCGACGTCGGCGTCAACAAAGGCGCAGTGGAGCAGGCGAAGAGCGTGCTCTCCCAATATGCCGGTTCCTTCCTCGAGCCGGGCAAGGCGCCGCCGGCGATGCCTGGCATCGACGACGGGCTTGGCGGAGGCCGCTTTGATACGGCCTTCGCCAAGGCGGGTGGTCCGCTGCTTGGCGTTGCTGCCGTGTCGCCGGAGGCCGTGGAGCCTGAGCTGCCGCCGGATTGCTTCGTGACCGCCCAAATCGTCGGTGAGAACCGGGCGAGCGATGGCGACAAGTTGTTCTTCGCCTGGATCATGCCCGGCCCTAACGGGGAGCGGTTCTATCCGACGAAATTCGAAGAAGACTCTGACGAGGGCTGGCACGGTTATGCAACGCTGGTGATGCCCGACGTCAACATCGAGCAGGTGTTCGTGGCCAAGAGGGGGAGTTGGGCCAAGGCCTCGAAGCGAACCAAACTGGAGGTAAGGCCCTCAGCTTCGATTCGTCTCGAGGCGGAGGGTGAAGGGCGTGATCTCACGCTTGAGCAACTGATTGCCGGTTGCTATGTGCCTGACCTTTCCGACCTCTCTCAGCAAGAAGCCGAGGAATTTCCGCTTAACTGGCCGACAGTCCGGCCGCGGCTTACTACCCCCGGAAAGATCGCCGCTGGCACACGCCTGCACGATGCGCGCGTCTTCGACCCGAACAATGCCGCTCGTGGACCTCGCCGCATGCTAGACAAGGGGAACGCGTTCGACCGCGCGGTCCTAGCCTCGATCGAGATGCGCGATGTCGGCAGTCGCAGCTTGTTCGCCAGTGCGGAAGGAGGTGACGAGGGGCCGGCGAATGGCCGGAAGGATCAGAAGTACCTCAATGAACAGGCGCTGGCCAATCAGAGCCTGTTGCTGCAGGGCTTCTACGATGACCTCACGCGCATCGCTCGCACGACCCGCTTCAACAAGACCGGGCTAGACAGCTTGCCGGAGACCCCATCGCTTGGAGAGGGCAGGCCCACCCTCTTCGACCTCGGCGTTTTGATCTGCGTTAAGGCGAAGGAAATGCCGGACTGGCTCGCCAGGCGCGATCGGGCCCATCCCATCCTCGAGATCGCCTCTCATATATCCGATATGGAAACGCACGCGCTCAAGCCCGCCGCCGAAGCTGCCTGTATCGATTTTGCACTTAACCCGCCTGTCGTGCACGAGGCGGCCGGCTATTTCGACGAGGAGATCGTCGCACTCGCCTGGAGACTCGACTGGGGCGGCACCCCACCCGTGGTGGGCAAGCAGCTTGCAGACGGATCGAGTGGGGAAATCGAGGACTTCCTGCGCACATACGAGATTCAGATCCTCGACTTCAACACGCAGCGATGCATCCATGCGGTAACGTCGAAGCCGTGCGATGTCCTGTCGGAAACGAACGCCGAGGACGTTCGGCTGGTCCGCTACGGCTACAGCGTCGCTCGCGAGGAAATTCTGCCGGTCGAGGCGGCGGCCGCCGGCCGGACTCTCATCGCGACGGTCACGCCCATCAGCCAGGCAGGCACGCGCGGCGCACCGTTCTCCTTCACGCTCGAGCTTACGCCGGTCATGACGCCGCTGCCGGCCGACGACGCGCATCTGGACCTGCGCTACGCCGAAGCGGCGTGGACCGCCTCGATGCGCTGGCGGCAGCCGATGCTGCCGCAGGCGACGGGCATCGCCCGCACCGTGGGCTGGCAATTGATCCTCAGATCGCTCGCCGACGTGCCGCTCGGCGCGTATCCGGAGGAAGCGATCGACGTCACCGAGCGCGGCCTGATGAGCACGACAGGCCAGGCGCTGATCGAAGGCGACATCATCGTTCCACTGGTCCTGGGCAAGAAGGACGCCCCGTTCACCTGCGTCGAAGCACCGGTCGAGACGGAGCCAACCGACCCCGATGACAATCTTGTCGAGGGGGTAGATGACCTGCCGCCGGCCGAGAAGATCCTCGCTTTCAACTTCGTTCCGCCCAAGAGTGGCGCAACGGCTGCCCCCTATTTCGATCACAAGGGCCGGCGTCTACTGCCGGGTTCTGTGCTCTATCAGGCGGCGGATGGCTTCTTCCGGCGTCTTTCGGCGGACAAGAATGGCGGCCGATCATGGCGCCTGTTCCTGCGTGCCGTCACGCATGCGGACGCCGTGAAACAAGATGCCAAGTCATTGCGGGAGGTGCCCGTCTCGGGGCTGTCGCCCGTGCGGCTTGCCATGTCCATTCGCGCAGAAACGAACCCGCGGCCGGTGCCCTATTTCGAATGGCCGGCTGTCGTTGCGAGCGATCCGAAGGTCGCCGTTGTCGCCCAGCGCGATCTGGGGGCGGACGCAGACCTTCTGCATGTGCCGGTAGTCGGCGACGGCGGGGAAATCAGGTTCGTTCCGAAGCCTGGACGCGAGCGCGCCGTCACGGTGACCTGGAATGCTATGCCGGCCGGGGAGGCGGGTGATGTCGCGATGCCGCTGGCCGCGGTCGCAGCCTACTCCGTGTATGAAACCATCCTCGATGGTCTCATCAATTTCGATCTTGCCGCGCTGAGCCGGCGGCCGAAGCCGTTGCGTCGCATCGTGCCGACCGACGCCGCGCGGGCGCGGCTGCATCCCACGACGATGGCGGATACGCAGAACTGGGAAGCGCAATACCCGGTCTTCGCACGCACGCGCGCTCATCTCCAGACGGAGGGCGTCGCTGCCGAAGACATGCTCGATCGCTGGCCGGGCACTTATTCCTGGGCGGATAGCGAGCTCGACTGGCCCGACAAACTGACCCCTGCGCAGCGTGCTGAACTAGTGAAACATCCAAAGCTCGGCAAACTGCTCGACCTTGGCGAGGCCTTCGCACGCGCACCGGTCCACCCATACCTTGCGCTGCTGTTCGCACGTCTGCACGATCTCGAAGACGGCTTAACCGCTGCACTCCAGGTGGAAGTCGCGCTCGGCCCGCCGACGGCCATCGCTGATCCGGTCAAGTGGCTCGATGCCAACAGTGACCTGATCGACCCCTATGGCTGGGCGGGCCTGACGGCGCTGGGCCTGGCTGCGGCGTTCGCGTTGCGCGAACCGGTCACCGGAATACTCGTCGACCAAGGCGAAGTGCTCCACCGGCTAGGCGACGCTCGCAAGCGCCTGCTAGCCCTCTTCGACGAGGCGGCTTCCGACGCGCCCGCCGAACTCCTCGGGGCGCTGGATCGGCTCAGGAAGGTCGCGGGGAGGCATGTTATGACCGAATTGCCTATCCAGCACCCGCAGGCCTATCGCGCTGGGACGGATTCGGCCCGAGCCGCCGATGTCGGTCTTGCCATCGTGCAGGTCTCTTTGCGTCCGGTCCCCTGGCAGATCGCACACTACGACATCATCCGCGTCGGAGAGGCCAAGGCCGAAGGCAAGCTGACGCTCAAGGGCCAGGTCAATGTTGTCTTTGCAGGCGTGGACCGCCCGCCAATCAGCGGCGACCGCGACCAGGAGCTTGACGCGACGCTGTTCAAGCCGGACGAGACCCTGCTCGTCCGCGAGTTCATGGGCAAGGGCAAGGGCTTCCGGCAGCTGTTGCGTGAGTTCTTCAAGATCAGCTCCGGACCACGCGAGACCAGCATGCTCGCCAAGGTGCCGGCAGCCCGGTTTGTGTTCGGCAAGCTTCCGAACCGCCTCGACCTGACGCCGTTCGGCCGCTTCGAACCGCTGCCTGGCAAGCAGGAACAGCGAGAGGCGGACGTCCCGCCCGGGTATTCCCTGGACCGCTACAAGGCCTGGATCGCCTATCTTGTCGAAGCCTTTGCGCGGCCGGCTCCCGGCGACGATGCCCCCGACGCACGCGACAAGGCGATCGAGCGACTCACAGGCGAGTTGTTGGCAAACAACGGACTTTTCGATTCCTACCGGATTTGGGGTGCGCGATTGTTTGCCACCGCGCCGATACAGAGCCTAATCGACCGGCGCGGTGCCGAGGCGATTGCAGGCGACGGGCTGGCGCTGGCGATGGCGGCGACGCAGCCAAAATCGGTCGAGCCCGTGCAAATCTCGGCGGATGGTCAGGGCAGGCTGCGCCTAACGCGCTTCGTCAAGGAAGAATGGGCCACCGCGCGAAGCTACTCCGTCACATGGGAAGGCCGCTACGATCGCCTGGTGAAAGCGATCGAGCGCAAGGCGGCCTGGGAAGACAAAGACAAGGCCAAGGAAGAGGCACTTGATTTGGAGCCGCCGCTTCCCGCGGCAGCGGCCCGCAGGGATGTGTTCCTTCCGCGCGTGCGCGCGTTGGAGCCACCGGTAATCCTTTCGGCGCGTTCGCTGCGGGCAGCGGATGGACGCCCCTTCAATGAGATCGTCGTCGCGCATTCAGAGCTTCGACTTGCGGAGAGCAACACCGAGGTTGCAGCCAAGCTGGAGTTTGGCGATCTGCGCCGGCGCTACCAGAGGGAATTCGCGGAGCCCGATTACATAAGGCTGCTGAAGGATACCAGTTTCGCCAACGGCGACCCGCTGCTCGATGGCGTAGCCGTTTCGCGGGCAGCAACCGTGGAGGGTGACTGGGACGCCTGGCCGCAACCGCCGGATCTGAGTGAGCACGACGAGACATTGCTTTTTGTAGCGCCGACAGCGCGCTGGGGCGCGACGCGCTACCAGGATGCCGCTGAGCCATTCTACTACCGCCAGACCGTGACCGTAGAGGCGACAGCGGCGCGCCGCCTGATGACGCAAGGCCATTCCGTCGTCGTTCCGTTCGGCGATCCCGACACGCTGACGCCGCTCGGACCCGAGCATAGTGACGACCTGCCGGCCGCAAGCAGCCCGCTCAATTGGAACCTGTTCTGGACGCCGACCGGATGGGAGGCTGTGTGGACCGACGACATGCGGAAGGCTCGCGCAGACCGTTTCGTCGACTGGTCGGCGCAGATCGCCTTGCCCGAGCAATTGAAGCAGGCCGTCATCGGTTTGATGCGGCCATCGGGGTACAGGGTGAGGGCGCGGTTGCCGCGCTATGCCGAGAGCCTGTCCGCGGAATTGCGCGCCGGCCCCTTCGCCCATGAACTCGTCGTTCGCGCGCAGGGCGCCCCGGCCGGACTGCTGCCTGACGCCGGCGCCCGACTGACCATCGCCGACCTGGCTCCCGGACAAACCTTCGCGCCGATCGCCCAGGTGGTGCCGCTCACACGGCCGCCCGCCGGAGAAGAAGGTATAGTTCCGCCCTGGGCAAAGGCCTTCAAGATCACTGCGCTGAGTTCGGACTTCGAGACGGCCGGGGCCGATATCAACCGGGTGCAGGGATCGAACTGGAGCCGCGGCCTGTTTGCGAAGATCGATATCCGTCCGGCTTTCGCCGCCGCGGTCAGTGAGGATTTCGACTCGTTGCCGCCGCTGGCGGAAATCGAAAAGCTCGTCGGGCCCGAGTTCGACAAGGTGATCGCGGTGAACGAGTTGCCGAAGTCGGGCGCACTTGCCAGGCTGACGCCGCTTGCGATCCGGCTGATCATTCCCAAGCGCGACGAGGTCTCCGACGCGATTACGCTTGGGCTCGCGAGCCCACTGGCGGCGCCGCGCTGGGCGTTCCGCCCGGCGCTCGATCCGGCTTCCCTTTCGGCACAGGCACCGGCCGGCGAGATCGATCTGGCGATCGGGCTGCGGCTGTTGTTGGACACCGACCGACGCCACGCGGCCGCGCTTGCGTCATGGGATGCGCTGGCGAGCCCGGGGGCGAACAACGGACTGCTCGAATTCATCGAGCAGGCCGCGTTTGCAACCGTGCTTGTCCGCGGCGTTGCGAATGAGAGCGACATTGTCAAACAGTTGCTCAAGCTTGGCTTCGAGATATTCGAACGTGTGGTCAAGGACGGCGTCGGCAGTTGGCAGAAGGTCGTCGGCGACATCGTGTCTGAGACGAGCTGGAAGGTCGCGCTGGTCAGGCAATATTCGTCCGAACTCACGGTCGAAATCGTGGATGCGGAATGGACCAGGCTTTACGACCGTCCCGCACATGCGCCGGGCAAGCAAAGGTTGGGCGAGGCAATCGGCAGGCTCGTCGGCCAGGCCTATCGGCCGACGGCCATGCGCGAGCCGCAGGTCTTTGCCGAACGTGGCAACGAGGCGCGAGTGCCCTGGCGCGGGGAGGCAAATTCATGAGCAAGATCCTCGCCTATCGCGCCCTCATGCCAGCGCATTTCACGCCGCGGCGTACGACGAAGGGTGCACCGGAGACCGATCAGGACGGTTCGCGCAAATGGGTGGCGACACGCTTGCCCGCCATCCGAGTCTATGGCCCATTCTGGTCGTTCGGCTTCCAGGTTCATGAAAGTCCAAAGGCGACTGTCTGGCCGGACAAGGTACCGGCGCTGCGCGGCCTTCGGGCTCTTGCCGAAGTCGCCGACGGCGGGAAAGCGAATCCGCAGCTCGCGAAACCGCATTATCCCACGCTGCTCAGCGTGCATTTGAAGTCGTTCCTGCAGGTAAGCCCGGAGCCAAAGGGTGATGCCGGCAAGTTCGAGTTCTGGGAATCGCGGATGAGCCTGTTGGCGATCCGGTCGATCGACCCGGCTGGCATCAATGAGAGCGGCCAGCTCATCAAGTTCGATCCGAACGATTTTCCCGTTGTGAACGGAACGGTGGTGGAAGGCCCGGCAACGCTGCTTGTGGCACCGTTCGGAGATCCTCAACCCAGACCCGAAAAGACGTTCAAGGAGGACAATAGCGGCAAGACCAAAGAGGTCGATGCCGTCACCGACCAGCACCTGCCTGCGATGCAGCTCATCCATGGTCAGGTGCGTTTCAAGCCCGGCAGCGCATATCTGGAGAAATCACGCAAGGCGTTAGGACTTTCCGCTCCGTCCGGCGAAATCGCTCCAGGGGACACTATTGTTCTCCTTCCCGACGGCTTCGCGGTCGCCGGTGCGATCGATGTGCCGTGGATGGGTGCGGATTCCATCTCGGGTTGGTTCAAGGTCACCTTCCGGTGGCTCGATCCGGAGAAGGATCGCGCGATCGTCGACGGCAAGGCGGTGGATATCGCCCCGGCGCCGGTGCTTCGGCCCTGGTTCGATGCCGAGGACGACAATGCCAGCGGCCGTCGGGCATGGAGCGACGTCATTGCCCGGCTGGAGTTGCTGATGCGAAGTGCCGGCCAGCACGATGCGGCCCCGCGTTGGCTCGACATCCGGCCGAACGCGCGGCTCTCAGCGGAAGACTTCTTCTGGCCGCTCGAATACGACGGGAAGAAGGAAGAGCCGTCTATCCTGCTGCACCGGCCAAAACGGGATGTTGTCATCATCGACGGCGCGGGTCTTCTCGTCCGCCTGGCAGACCGCCCACTTGCTGACGCACCGCTGTCCACGCTGACGATTGAGCCCGAGGCATTCGTCGTCACCAAAGGCGCCGGCGGCAAGAGCTTCACGATCGAGACCGAGCGCAAGCTTCCTGCCGGCAAGAGCGTGCTGGTCGCGTCTTATACCTATGCGGAGCCGGTTGGCGACAGGCCGCAAACCGAAACGATCTCGGTCGATACGCTGGACGACATGGGCAAGCTGCTTGGTCGTGTCGACCTCAGCGTACCGATGATCGAGACTGCCGATGGTCTACGTCAGGCCATGGGGTTGCCTCGGCCCATTCAAACGACCGGCAAAGCGGCGGCATTGCCGATGCTGTGGGCCTTCACCCCCCTTGACGAGGGTTGGTTGCACTGGCCGCTGCCGAATGCCACGCCGGGCATTTTGAGCCGGCTCATTGGTGACAACGTGTCGTCGGTGGAGCCGCTGCCTCCCGCGAACGAGGCCGGGGACGGCATTTCCGGCGCGATCATGTTCGGGAATCGCCCTGGCGATCCCGGTTACAGCCCAAAGCAGCGAAACTGGTCGTTTGCCATGGGCGAGCCCAGGCAAGGCAGCCTATCGGCAACTCTGCAACTGCTCGCTGAGAACGGCGCCAGTTTCACGGCTGCCAAGATTGACCTGCGCGACTTCGCGGTTAGCTTCGACGGGGTCGTTCCACTGACGCCCTTCCGGCAGACACCGGAGCGATTGTTGCCCGATCATGCCGAGCGAGCGCTTGTCACGGGCGGATTGAGGGCGGTTTCGCCTTACAGCCTGAGCAAGCTTGAGAGGGATCTCCTGGCTACGAAAGGTGCACCGCGTTTCTCGGTAGTGCTCGCCAAGCTCCAACTTGAGAACAGCATCATGGGCGCGGGGAACCAAGGCGCTCGGCGGACTCGGGTCGACGCGGACCTTTCCTGGTCGCTGTTCATGCCGGCGTCGACAGAACTCGACGCCCCCTGGATCTGGGTCCGGCACGCAAGCATGCCGACGGTGCAGACAATGCCGCTGGCGGCCGCGGGCAAAGCCCGGAACAGGCCGGCTGAAACGCCCTCCCTTGCCCCGTTCGTGTACGCAAGGAAAGGCACGACGCTTACGTACGCATGCAGAGCCGGCGGGCTCGACATGGCCCGTCCGACGATCGCGCTCGACCCCACGATGAAGGATTCGGTCGGCGCGGGCGAGTTCCGGCGCCCACCGGGAGACAGAGCAGCCGGCGGATGGCCGATGGCCGAATGGCGGTGGCGCGAGGAGATCGGCATGGCAGTCACGACGCTGCCATCGCTGACGCTTTTCCCCGGCCAGAAGGGTACGCCAGGCCTAGCGGCCGGCCAGTGGTCAACCTATCCTGTGGCCGGCGCCGTGACCGCCGTGGCGCGTCACGACATCGCACTGCGCGACCAGTTCCACGCATTGTCGGTCGCGCCGACCAAGCCGGAACCCGGCAAGGAGGCGGCTCCTCCGCTGGCGCTGTTCACGCCGCGAACGGACAATGCGCCTTATGGCGACAGGGTGACCAACGGGTACGATCTTGTCTGGACCGAACTGAGCCGCAAGGCCGGCCTTGCCGCGCTCGACCGGCGCGACATGCTGGCGATCAATGCTGGCAAACCGAGCCTCGCCGGCGTCTTTGGGGAAACCACCTACACCATAGCGGATGTGCAGTTCGATTTCAGCGTCGATGTCGTGCGGGAGGAGGGGGGGCAAGCCAATGCTGTCACCCAGATTGGTCGATGGTCTCTCGAAGGGGTGACTGGGGTCGAGCCCAGCTCGATGATGTTTGCGGGCCTTCCGCAGGACGGCGATCTTGTCGGCATCTCGGGGACATTTTTGCGCGGCGCCGACAAGGTCCAGGTGCGCCATGGTACAGCCGCGCTGCGGTCGCAGGGCAGAGCCTTTGCTGACCAGCATGGCATAGAGGCGGTGCGCACAGACCGGCCCGCGGCCAACGGACCCATCATCAGGCGGGTGACGAATCGTGCCTTGAAGAAGGCCCACGACCTGCTGACGCTGGTGCAGCCCATGAAGGTCCTTGGCACGGGTCTGTCCTTCTGGTGCGCGGACGTGCCCGTCGGCGCCGGGTCGACTTCCTTCCTCGCGACTTATGCTGACGACCATGCCACCCGTCTCAACGGCGGCAGCCTCGACAACGACGCGTTTGCAGGTTTCCGTTGGACGCTCGCCAATCCTGACGCGCCCGCCGAGACAGTTGTCATCGACGGCATGGTCTTCCAACCACTGGTGCTTACAGGGCTCACGGTCGATCCCATCACGGTAACGATCCGCGGTCGGCTGCTGCTCCCCGTCGGCGCTCCGCCCGTGCTGCCGTGCGCAGGCGGAACGGCGACGCTGACCCTCACGGCCGACTCCGCCGGCAATCTGATGCCGCAACTCCGGGGCGCGGACATTGTCTGGCCGCTTGTCGAGCCGCAGACCGCGAGCGGCTTCGTCCCAACCCTCACGATCAAGGTTCTGCCTGAAAAGGGTAAGGACATAGCCGCACAATTCAGCTTCGGTTTTGCTGGAGCAGTCTTCTCGGTGCCGCTCACGCTCAAATGGTCGAGCGTCGAGGGTCGGCTGCTGGAGGCGACGCTGACGGGCGCGAAGGCGGGCGACACGCCCTTCGGTGCCATCGACACCGATCGTTTCGACTTGGCAATTGGTCGAGCCGAAGCGGGGCAGGACGGTCAGCCTGCTCATAGCGCGAAGTTGCGGTTCAAATCTCGGGTCGGCCAGCCTGATGCGCAGCTCTTGGCAACGCTCACTCACGATCTCCTGGCGCCAGAGGCGCCGAATGCGCCTGCGGACACCCAATTAGCCGGGCCGACCGGTATTAAGTTCGATATCGAGTCGGACATCGCGGATGCGGATTCGGACGTGTCTGACGCGGACAAGATGCGTGCGGTCGTTGCCTTCGACGCGGATCATTTCGCATTCCGCTGGCGGCTCAAACATCCGACGAACGAAGAACTCCGGCCCCTGTTGCTTGACGGCTTCGCCGTAGCTGAAGCAACGGGTGCATTCTTCGCAACCCTCCGCGTCGATACGAAAACGGCTGCATTGAAGAAGCTGCCGTCGATCCAACTGGTCGGTCTGGAGGAGCAGTCGCGGTTTGAGCTCTCGACCTGGTCCAGCAATGTCGAGCAGCTCGCCAGTCTGCAGTTGGTACGTCAGAGACGCTCCGGTGAGACCACACCGAAATACCGGCTTTTCGGCTCTTTTGCAGTCGCGAACGCCTTCTCCTGGCCACAGCTGTCCGTGATCGCGTCGGGTGATTTCGAGCAGGCAACGCTGCGGCCAGATGCTGCCGGCCGCATCAGTCACAAGGCCGTCATTACTTTCCGCGGCGACCCCCTCCTCGCCGATGAGCGCGGTGGCTTTATGGTCACTGCCGCTGTCGCGCATAGCTTCGAGACAGTCGGAGAGACCTGGACCTGGCAGGCGCATCAAGTTGTCCGGCTACTGCCGCAAGCGGCCTTCAGCGATCGCTTGGCGACACTCGCGACCCCCGGTAGCAAGAAGCCGGCCGACATTCAGAAGCTCGACACCGGCTTCTCGCCGCTTGTCGGTCAGGCAGGCTCGCCGCTGACCGATTACGCCGCGGTGCCGCATTTCCTGCATGTGGCAGCAAGCGGCCCCGGGGGCATTGCCGGACCGCTGGCGGATCGGTTGCTGGCTGCGATCAAGGCGAAGCCGGCGCGCTTCATGGCCGTTGATCTGTCGGCCCACCTGCTTCTGGGTTTCGGCTCGACCGATGCGAGGCCGCTGGCTGGGCCTTTGATCCTTGCTTCCGTTCCGGCGATCGGCTTTTGCCTCGAAAAGGAGGGCGGTTTGCCTTGGAGCAAAACGCCGGAAGTCGTGGCGATGCTGGCGACGCAAGTCGCAGCCGACACCAAAATCCTTCAGTCCGCGACCGACGGCATCGAGGCCCGCGGCCTCCCCCAACTCGAACACGTCTTAGCCGGCCGGTTGGTAACCCGTCTTGGGGATGCGAGCGGCCGAGCGGAACATTCTGCCGCCGCGTCGCTGCTGGCGCGCGACGGGGACAAGGACAGCCACCGTCCGGTGTTCCAGGCCGTCGTGCTCCGCCAGGAGCACGCGGTCTGGCAACCAGCCTGGGATCTGCCGGGCGCCGCTACCGCGATGCATCTCTCTGCACTGCTGGATGCCTCCGCGCGGAGCACGGAACCGGCTGTGGTCGGCTTCCGCCCGTTTGGCGGCATTTCCGGCGACGATCTCTTTCCGCCGCAACTGGACCCGGCAAAGCACCCGCTGACCGACATAACCAGAGTCGATGTCGACCTGTACACGCTGGCGATGCGTCGCTTCCGCAAACGTCTCATTCGCGACCTGGTTGCGGGGCCGGGGGTGGCACCGTCGGCTGCCGTCGCCCCGCGGCCGGCCGCGGTCTTGCTGCGCCTCGTAGCCCGCTCTCGCGACGGCGACAACCAGAGCGTCGTCGTCGAGGAGCGCGAGAGTGCATCGAGCAAACAGCTCGAAACCATTCGGGCACACGCCGCCGACTGGGGGCGCATGAGCCTGGAGCGGCTTGCGCCCTGGGCCGCCACGGGTCTGGTTGCGATTTTCATCGACGAGCGTGGCGTGCAGTCCGACGAGGCGAGAATCGTCCGCAGCGGTCGGCCGGCGACGCGGAGGACGATCTCGCCGCAACCTATTGCGGGGACTGACATGCCGGTGCAGCAGCAGCGCGAGAAAATTGCGCGCGCGGCCGGTGACCCGCGCACTATAGCGGGTTATTCGCCACTGGTAGCGGAGCCGCGGCTATTCACCTCCGAGCCGGCTTGGACCTACGGCGAGGACGAAGCCGATTTCGGGCTGACCGCAACTGGCGTAGCGATGGCTTGGTCGCTCCTAGGTGGCAACGGTGCTACTCTGGGCGATGCACCGGGCTCGAACCGCGCATCGGCCTATTGGATCACCGACCGTTACCGGCCGGCATTCCGTCCTTTCAGCGTAGCCGGCCCGGAGATCACCTTCGCCTTGCCTGAGCAGTACGGCGCGCAACTTCCTGGTTCGCTGGTCCCTGCCCATCACGCTGACGCTATGCCTGCCGCTTCACGCGGACCGGATCAGGGGAGCGGCACTTCGCAGTCCTTCGCCCCGGCAATCGTGACGACCAGTCGAATATCGTCGCGCCCCGGCGCCCTAGCGTCCACGCGAACCGGCCTGATCACGGTGGTCGAGGGCCGCGATGACCGCCAATGGCTGCTTGACGCCGCGCAGACACCCCTCAGCATGCGCCAACCACGTCCCCCTGTTCTCGCCCGTAACGATCGCGCCCGTGCTAGCTCGCAGGAGACTGGCCCGTTCCACCTTTCGCGCAATCCGACGGTCATAGTGCATGGACCGCGCGCGGCGCCTTTTGGTGCAAGCGCATTCCCTGTTGGTCTCGATCGCCGCCCGCGCTCGAAATTCGCCATGCGGCTGGTGCTCGATTCGCCGAAGGCCGGCGTTGCAACGCCGGAGTGGGACGGCGAGGTCAAGGTCGTGGTCGACGACGTGTTCGGCGCCGAGGACAACGTCACATGGACGGTGAAGAGCGCGGCGATCATCGTCGGCGCCGATCGCTATGCTTGGAAGCATGCTGAAAAATCGCTTTCGGGCGAAAGTCGGACCATCAGCCTTGTCGACTTCCGCGGCAGTGCCGGGGGTACCGGCCTTGAGCAGAGCGCTCGTGATGCGTTGCGCGCCGTCGCTCCCGCGACGCCGGCGGTGCTGGAAATCACGCTTGCTTATGCGCGCCCGAACAACGAGGGTAGCCTGCTGCGCCAGATCCGGTTCGAGTTGCTGAGCGCTGGCGTTGGAATGGCGGTCCCAGGAGTGGAGGCCCCCCTCTTTTTCCGCTTCGACGATCCCGAGTACAACGATCAACTCCAGGGCCTCGCCAAGCTGGCGCGCGAGGGATCACCGGCGGTACCTGGCGAGGACTTCGTCTTTGCTGCCGACCTCGCCGACGTCCGGCCGGATCAACGGCTCGAACTGGCCCTAGCGCTTCGGCCCGCGACCGTCGGCGCCGAAGTGACGAAGAAGTTTGAGGCGGACAACGGCCGGCTCACCTATGACGGCGAGTTGGTGGTGATGACGGTGGAGCGCCACCGCGCCGGCCAGATCGCTGGCACGCCCCTTGGCAGCAAGGAGGTCGCCATCGATAATGCCGTGGCGGCCGGCAAATGGGGCAGGTTTTATCTGACTGGCGCTGGCCCGACCGCCTTCCATGCGATGAAGGTTGACTGCGCGTTGCTGAAGGAGTCGCTAGAATCGGTTGGACCGGCGCTGGCACCGGACGACCAGTTGCAACTGGTCCTTTCAACGGAAGGCCCGAAGAAACACGCCCTCGTCACTTTGCGTTTCGACGTGGTCGTCAGCCCGAACATGCCGGCGAACCAGTCCTCTTTCGGCATCCTGGTGCTGAAACCTGATGGTAAATCGGTCCCGGTGCACCTCTTCGCGGCCGGCCCGGAGGCTGCGGTGATCGAGCTTGTTGACCCGCTCGAGCTGATCGAGGGCGTGGTGCGCCGGCGGGCGATCTTTCAATGGCGTTCGTTCCACCACGCCCAGGAGTTGGACGAGGTGCCACCCGCCGTGAACCCGGCGCGCTTCGCGTTGCAGAAGATAAGCGGCACCGGGGGAACCTGGCTTCCCGGCGAGGTCCAAGGCGGATGGCTCGCGGCACCATGCTAGCTGGAGATGCAATCCACGAAGTAGAAGACCGGCTCTGGCCGCTTTCGCCCTCGACCAAGGCATCGTGATTGGCGGAGGCGAAGCGGCCGGTCGTTGCGGAGATTGCGGCAGAGGTCTGTTCACGGGTGGTTTCGAGCGACGCCGTGCCGGCAGGAGCCGGCGACCAGCACGGGCTGACCACCGTCGAGCGCGTCGCCAAAGTAGAGGGGCACGATCTGGTCGACGCCTTGGTGGCCGAAGTAGTCGAGGGCAAATCTGGCTTGGCGCGCAATGACAGGAGAAATTTCGGCGCCTTGGCCGTCGCCTGCGCACCTCCCACTGAAGCCACCGTTCATATTGGCAGCGACATCTCTGGCCATTGCGGAGGCCGCTTCCTCGGTCCCGCCGGCGCCCCGGTGATTGCCGTCGAAACCAGCGCGTCGCGCGTTTGCGAGACTGCTGTCGCGTTAGCGCGCGGGAACAGCGTCGCCCGCGAGTGCGAGACCGCGAGCGGCGTATTGGCTTGCAAGTAGACGTATCCAAAAAACAAGAGCCGAAGCCTGTTCGGGCGGATGGCAGGCGGCCAAGCTCCGCTGTGGATGGGGCAGATAATTAGATAAAGCCCGCCCGTCACGGGGTGCGTCCTTGCTTGACATCGTGCCCAATTATATGGGCGACGATGCCATTGCGAACCGTCTGCGTGAGCAGCTGGGCGCCGCGATCGAGAACTTGGAGCCCTATGAACCTTATTCGAACTGGGGCGATGCGCGGTTCATCGCACGCTGTGCCAACAACATGCTTCAGCGGTCGAACTGGACAGACATCGGGGAGGGTAAGCTGGTTTATCAGCCGCCCGCGGATGAGGCCGCTCATTTTGCAGCGATGAAGGAGAAGCGGGGCGAATTCCTCCGATCGACCGAAATCGAGGCGCGCATCAGTCTGGCTATGGCTGGAGAAGGCGAACACGCCACCGCCTCAACGGCACGCGATGCGGTCGAGTATGCAGAGGGCGATCTCCCCGACGACAGTGATACCGATGCTCTCAGATCGCGCTCGACGAGGCTGATCACGACCTTTTCCGCCGGCCTCGGGCGGATCCTCGAGATCGAGCCCAGGCTCTTCAAAGCGGCGATGCGCATGGCCTTCGCAAGCATGACTTGGCGCTGGAAGAGCTATCAGGAGGACGGGGCCGAACATGCGCGTTTCGAAGCGGAGCGGGCCGCAGCGATCGATGCAGCGGTCTCGGCCGAGGTGGACTGGCTGGATGGCGGCGCCGAATCTGTATGGCCGACATGGCCCAAGGAGCGTCCCCATCTGCGCCGCGGCTCGCGCATTCGCGTTCCTGGACCAGTCCCACCGGCACAGTTCGACGAAGACGAGGCGATCGAGATCGTCCACGTCGACAGCGCGGCTGCGGCGCAGTGGCTGGCGATGATCCAGGCCGCGCCTAAGGGATCGATCGGCTGGCGGCAGGAGGTGGTCGCGGCCTATGCTGACTGGACCGCGCGGATGAACGGGTTGGGGCTGTCGGTTGATACCGAGATCGACCGCGATCCCCACGACTGGAACCTGCACTATTATGCGCTGTTCGCCGAGCGGCTACTCGACGGCACGCCTATGTCGTTCGATCCCGATCTGATGCTCGTGACCGATTTGCCAGACGAGCCCTTCTGCGAGGTCGCGCAGACGGTCATGCATGCGGCCGACGCGCTCTATTTCAATGATCCCCAGCGTACCGCTTCTCGGCCTGCCGATCTGCGCACCAAGCTGGTGGAGCGGGTGATCGCGCTCAAGCGGTGGGAATATGCCGGCGATCCGGCCAGCTCGCGGATCGACATGGAAAGTGGCGGATCATCGCGAAGATGCTCCTCAATACTCACGATCCATTCAACGGGAAATATAGCTATCTCCCGCCATTACTCGTCGACCGCGTGGACCCGCTGCTAGCCACAATGCGCCCCCTGCTGCGGGGCGGCCCGACGGTGTTCGTGGCGCTTTGCACTATGAAGCTGCTCCTCGTTGCGCCGCGGGCGGCACCTCGACTTTGTCCTCGATGCCGTGGCGGCCTGGTTCGATCGCACCCACACGGCGGGCCTGTGGATCACCGCTGGCATCAGCGGTCGCGTCGTGCGCTGGTTCGACCCCGCCTTCGCCGAACAACCGGACCTGCTGATTCGGGCGCATCCCGCGCGGGGCCGATCGACCGCGCGTTGGGCAATCTGATCGGGGTTGGCGTCGCTGAGGCGCATGAGCTGGAGTTGCGGGTAGAAGCGGCGGCCGGCGACGCGCATGCATCGGTCGCGCATCTGGATCGGGGAAGCTGAGAAGTTGCTCCTACAAGCCGGACACGGAAGGCGAATCGTGGCACACATCCACATCGGCTCAAACAGCGCGGTCCGCGGACGGTCTCGCGGATTGCAGGTTAGCTTCTGCGGCGGCCAATATGTAAATGGAAGTGAGATAGCCTCCGCTGGCGCAGACCTTGCTTTGCCCGCATAATTGGCGACTATCTTTCTCTATGCCAGGGCGGCGCTCGTGGATATTCTTGACTCACAGATCAATGCGCCAAGCAAGTGGCAGACCTTCGAGGACCTGACCTGCGCCTTGTTCGCGGAAGTATGGAAGGATCCGACCGCGCAGAAGAACGGCCGGACCGGCCAACCGCAGCACGGTGTCGACGTGTACGGCACGCCCGAATGGAGACCGGGTGCTTATTTCGGTGTTCAGTGCAAGGGCAAGGACCAAGGCTTTGGCGGAAAGGCTACCAAGGCCGAGTTCGACAGCGAACTCGCCAAGGCAGAGACGTTCGCACCAATCCTCGGGAAATGGTATTTTGCAACGACGGCCGAGGTCGATGTGGGGCTTCAGGAGCATGCCCGAACTGTCTCCGCCGCGCGGGTTGCCGCCGGCAAGTTCGAGGTAGATATTCTTGGTTGGAGTGCTCTCAAGGCCTTGGTGGCAAAGCATCCATCGGTCATCCGTCAATTCTACCCTGAGCTCGCAGCAGGCGCCGTCGATCTCGAACGTGTTGCCGAAGCCGCCCATTCCGCCTTGGGGTCAATCGAGGACCGCTTGCGCCGCGGCAGTGAAAGTCTCCAACTGCCCCGGTCGGATCTGGTTGCGCGCGCATCGGTCTGTCTTGCCGAGCAGAACATCCTCCGCGTCACCGGCGAGGGCGGAGGTGGTAAGTCGGCGATCCTGAAGCGCCTGGCACGTGAGCATTTGGGGCCGCTTTTCGTTCTGAAGGATAATAGGGTTCGGGCCGGCTCGCTCGCCGAATATTTGGTGCAGCTCGGGATTGTCGAGACGCCTACAAAGCTGTTCGAGCGCCTCGGACGTGGCGGCAATCTGCTGATCCTAATCGACGGGGCGGACCGGCTCCTGCTCTCGGAACGGCGCGGGGTCGTGACGGACCTGCTTTCGCTCGCAGCACGTCATCTGGATGCCGGCAACTGGAGGATGATTACTTCCGCTCGCGCGTACCAGGATCGGGACCTAGTGCTCGCCGCGCTCAATGACGCGGGGATCGGGAAGTCGGCGAGCCTGCCGATTGATGCGATAGACGAGGAGGATTGTGAGGCTGTGGCCAAAGCATTCCCGGCTTTTGCATCTTTACTCAGACGGGATGATCTTGCCCAACAGAACCGCCGGCTCTTTCTTCTTCGCGAGCTTTTAAAACTCGACGTACCGCCGGAGGGGCGTATCACCGAAATGGATCTGGCCGGAAAATGGGCCAATGCAGAGCAGAATGATGCCCGCCTGACGGCTTGTCGGACCAAGGCTCTGTCGCAGATGGGGCGCTGGCTCGTCGAACATCCGGCGCGCGCACCTGGGAGCGCCGCCTTCGACCCGGAAGGAGCGCTCTGCCTCATAAGCGACGGCACGCTGGTTTCAGACCCGCGCTCCGATGCACTCACTCTTGCCTTTGATGTACACGAGGATTGGCTCGTCGCCCGTGGCCTGCTTCCGGACTGCGATCGGCTCGGCGAGCGGTTGCGTGAGAGCGGCGAGCCATTGTGGTGGCTTCGAGCGGTGAGGCTCCTCGGGCAACTGTGTCTTGAGCAAGGCCACTATGTCCGTTGGCGCGAAGTGTATGCGGCACTCGAAGCCGACACCTCAATAGATCCTGCCTGGGGTAGGGCGTGGCTCGTCGCGCCGCTCTACACCGAAGCCTGTGGCGCAATCCTCACCGACCTCGGTCCCGCCCTCGAAGCCGATGACTTCCGGCTGATCCGCCGTCTTCTTGACACGCTGCTCGTATCTGAGACACGGCTGGACGAAACGCTCCTGCACTCGCCGCACCTTGCCCACTTTACCGAAAGCCAACGCTACGCGATCGCAAGCTATGGCAAGCAGCCCGTGCGGCGGAGCTGGGTTCCCTTCCTCCGTTGGTCGCTGCCGAAATGGTCCAATTGGCCGAAGAGTCTTGTTCCTCAGCTTGCCGAGACAGCGCGCGTTTTCTGCCGCGCAACGCTCAAGATCCCGAACGCCCACAGCCAGGCCATAGGACAGATCGTACGCCCCTGGCTGGATGAGATCGAGGAATGCCGTCACTTGCTCGGCTGGAGTGATAGACGTGAGCCCTTCGGGATCGATTTGCCGGACCGCGACGCTTGGAAGCTGATCGAGGAGAAACTTCGTGAGGCTCTAATATTCTGTGCTCAGTCGGACGCACGCGGTGTCGAAGCCTATCTCGCGCGTCTGGCCAACGATCGGCGCCTTGACAGCCCGCGCCGCAAGTTGCTGAAATCCCCTAGCTATCTGCCGGGTAAGTTTCCGGACACGTGGGCTAAGCTTTGCGCTAGCCATTATCTGCCGCCTCGGCGCCGCTCGCGTGACACTCAGTCGATCCTCGGCCGCGAGCTATTTACTTCGTACGACGCTCATAGTGCGGGGCTCCCTGAAAGCCAAAGTTGTTACCCGCCCGGCCCTTCACGCGCGGGTTTCCTTGAGCTGTTCGAGGCCGACGAAGTGTTAGCGCTCGATCTTTTCCATCGGATCGAACGGCGGGCCTCCGTCTTCTGGCGCTGGTACGCCCGCTGTCACGACGGGGAACGACCGCTTGCGCTGAAACTCCAAATCGATGGGCATATCATCGCTCTCTGGGGCGACGAGACCGTTTACCGCTGGTCTCGCGCCGTACTCGGATCGAACGTCTTGGGTTCGATGCATCTCGCGCTCGACGAATGGATGCATCGGCAAGCATCTAACGGACGTGATGTAGGGGAGCTTATCAGGCTAGCAGTCCAGCCCAATGGTCTGGTGGCGACGGCTGGTCTGTGCATTTCGCTTCTCAAGGCCCATGTAAACACGCCGAGTGCAATTGATCACGCTGCGCCCTTTCTCGGGGCGCCCCGCTTCTGGAACTATGACATTCGGAAGCATTTCGACGACCAACAACCGACGCACCGGATAAGCTTCAGCTTCTCAGAGCGTGACCATCACTTCGATCAAGTCGAGGAGATATTCGAGCGGCATAAGGTGCAGTTGCCGATGTCGCACACGTTGATGCTTCCCTTCCGTCTCAAAGCCGGCGAAGCCGCCCAAGCCGAGTTCGACGCCTTGCGCGCCGCGTGGAGTTTGGAGAATCTCGCCGAAGACGAACGACAGCTTGCCGATTCACCTTGGGTCGCGGCGAACGAGGAGCGGTTCGCGCGCATCCTCTCCGACAGCGACAAGGATCAGGTCAAGATCAGCTATAATGAGGCCGAGCAGCGCATAGAAGCCCATATCAATCCTCCGGCCGAGCAGCTCAAGGTCCTCGAGGCGGCGGAAGAGAACCGGCGCAAGATGGGACAGGTGAATCGGTTGGCGATGTGGGCGGTCCACTCACGCGAGAGAGGAGGTATCGAAGAAGCCTTGACTCTTGAAGAGGCGATCGGACTTGCTGATCAAGTGATGGCCGAACCGCCCGAAGACACCGATGACGACGGGTTCGGACTGGCCCGGAGAATGACCTCCTTCGCCATTGTTGGCGCTGCAGCCGTTGTCGTCGCAAGGGCCGACGCGGCTTTTCTCGATGGACGGCTCGAATGGGTTCGCAAGCGGCTTTTGGCGGGCTGTGGGAATCCGCGATCGCTGGCAGAAGAAAGCTTTACTGTTGATAATGCGCTCCTCAGCTTTGATGCTCAGGATATCGGCGCATGGGGGCTCTCCGCCTATGCATGCCGCCAGCGCGACGCCGCCATCGAGCGGCGCGTACTCGAACTAGCGGTCGACCGGCTGCATGGCATTCAAAAGGCAGTGCTCGATGGACTTCTTTGGGACGCCAACCCGGATTTTGCTCGACGGGTGACCTTTGCCGCGCTGGATGTCTGTGTGATCGACATCGGCCATTTCTGGTTCAAGGGCAGCGAGGAAAAGGCCGCGAAGCGCATGGCTAGGAGGCGATTGAAGATCATCAAACGCGCTGCGCGACCCTGTCCTGCGGACCGAGCTCCAGACCTTCCGCCAGTACCCTACAAGCCTCAGTGGATACGCGGTCGCGCATGGTATCTTCCGCCGCGCCGCATTCGGCTGATCTCGCCGGTCGTGCTCGATTGGGGGCGCGTCCCGGAAATTCTAACCCGTCTCGATTGGCGTCGCCTTTCGAGCGAGACAACGGCGCGCGATGCCTTCGCGACCTATTTGAAGGGCCTCGTTGAATGGACCCGGGACTATTCGGAAGGCGAGGAGTCGCGCCGGCACGACCGGCGCTATCCCTTCGAGTGGGCGCACAAGATGGCGCGCGAGGTCGGTCGCTTTGCGGCCTTCCATGGTGATGGGGCGCTCTGGAGCAGCCTGACCCGATTCGAAGAGAGAGATCACGGCCGGGACCTAGTCGGCAACTATATGGAGGCGATTGTCCACGAACTGATTGTCAGCGAGCGGAGGCCCGACGCGCGCTTCTGGTCCGCGTGGAAGACCGCGGCAGAATGGGTCATTGCGACCGCCGTCCCATCTCGGCAAACCAATTACGATTCGCTCGACAATTGCGTGGAGGCTGCGGGGTTCGTGGGTCCTTGGTCGACTCCGATCCCGCCCGGTTGGCCGCATCTCGCAGATCTTCTGGAATGGATTGACACCTGGCAACGAGGGACGCTTCATCTCCGCCGAGCGGCGTGGCTATCACTGCGTGTGGTTGAGCGGATGTCGTTGGACGAACGCGCTTCCACCTACACGCGATGGCTCGCCCGTCTTGTCGAGACGCATGGCCGCGATCCGAAATTCTGGCAATATGAAGATCTTGGCGACCGCGCGGCCGCATTGGCGAAGCCATTGGCCGATCATGCGGCCAGCGACAAATCCGAGATGCGGCGCATATTGGCCATTATAGCCGATGCTGGTTCGAACGCTGCGCTTGCGATTGTCCCACTGTTTGTGCAGCGGAAGGGCCTCTAGGGGAACAGGCCGTGGTCCTGTATAGACTTGTCTATGTAGACATAGGTGCAGGGTGGCGCAAACGACAACCAGCAGCTTCATGTTCGCCGGCTCATTGGTGAAAAGAGCCTTGGCCGCTTCCTCGTACACCTCGGTTTTGGACAAACCGCCCTTGGCCTCAACGCCCTTCAGCAACTCGGTGTAGGTGTTGTAAATGACCTGCCGGTCGGTATCGGTGTTGGCGCCCGTCTCTTCCTTTGTGATGTCCTGCGCATTCGGATTGTACGATGTGATCAGGGGCGCACTTATTGCGGAACGGGGTTTTTTTGAAAAAGCTCGAAGTACTTGCAGGCTTCGTAGATGCTGGAGGCCACGAGAATTGCGTTGCCGCGTTCGCTTGACAGGCGGGGCTTCACGCTGAAATCGAAGACGATGTCGCTGACGACACGATCCATGCGGGATCGCGAGCTGAGCACGTTGCATCGTGCCCCATTTCTTTTTTAGCTCATCCCTTTACCAGTCATTCAGGGCCTCGGTTTTGGCATCGAACCACTGATCAATTTTGTCCTCTGAACCCAGGCGCTGGTCGATATCGCGTGCTTCATAAACGAGGTCGAGAACGACTTCGTCCTCCACCGCCTCGCTGAATTTGTAGGTGTGGATGATGTATCCCTTGCGCACAAGGTTGCGCCGGAGTTCGGCTTCGGCGTTGCCGCGGAAGAGAACGCCGTGCGGCAGAATGCAGGCGCCCTTACCGGCGCTCTTCAGCGACCGGACGATGTGTAGCAGGTAGGCGTAATCGCCCTGCTTGGCGGGCGGTACGCCGAAACGACTTAAAGCGATCAGCTCATCATGAAGCGGGTCAAGCCCGGTGCTCCAGCGCTTGTCGCTGAAGGGCGGATTGGCGACGACGTAATCAAAGGTCTTGAGCGCATCGCCGTCGCGGAATTTGGGATCGGTGAGAGTGTGGCCCTGCATGATCATCGCGGTGGGTGCGTTGTGCAGGATCATGTTCATGCGCGCGAGACCGCTGGTGGCCGAATCCTTCTCCTGCCCGTAGAGCGTGACATTGGTCCCGGCCTCGTCGGCCACTTTCAGCAGCAGCGATCCCGATCCGCAGGTCGGGTCGTAGACGGTGGTGTCGCCGCTGGTCTTGGCGGACCGAATGCCGATGATCTGCGCCATGATGCGGCTGACTTCGGCGGGGGTGTAGAACTGGCCTTTGCTCTTTCCGCTCTCAGTCGCGAAATGGCGCATCAGATATTCGTCTGCATCGCCGAGAATGTCGTCGCCATCGGCGCTCGTTGCTGCCGAACTGGTAACGTCCGGTCATCAGCACATCCGGGCCATTTCGCCGGGGCATCGCTGCCCCATATTCTTCCGCGGCCTTGCGGAATAGCCGCCATAACGTCCTTTGGAATATCGCTTCTTTTCATCATCCCCCTCAATCACGTACATTCACTCCAACAGGTTCAAGTCGAGCAGCGACCGGGCATACTTTTCGATAAAGCGCCGGGCATGCTTCATCCCGTCTCTGAGTTCCGCTTCGCTAATTTCGTGAGCGCGATGGATGATCCCGTCACCCCGCCCGACCAACGCACTCAGATTGTCGCGGTGGGACAGCCGTTGCGGCGCGTGCAGCACCCCGATCCGTTGCAACGCAGCCTGCAGAGCGCCGAGCGCTTCCCGGGGGCCGAGCGTCTCAGTGCCGTTTTCGCGGAAGGCTGACAGCGCCAAATCTTCCCGCCGCTCAAACAGCCCATAGAGGAACATTTCCACAGCATGCACGGTCGCTATGGCAGCAAGCCGCCGATTATTGGCGCCGCCTTCCAGCTGCAGCTCTTCTGCCTTGCCGAAGAAGTCGCGCGCCATCAGGAGAAAGCCATCGACCTGCGGCAGCATCTCGTTTTGGCGCGCGAGATATTCAAGCACCAAGGCCGCGACAAAATCCTCTGCCCACGGCTCTGCCTGCCAGCCTCCCAGCACGGTCTGACCGGAGACCAGCCAGGCATCTCCAGCCGCCAGCACGTGGGGCACGTCATCGACAAAATCAGACCGGCGAATAGCCTCCATCGCGAGTGTCGTGGCGATGACCTCGGGATCGTCGTCGCCCGCGTCGCGCGGAAGCGCGCCTGTGTCAGGAATAACTTGTGTGATCAGCCATGACACGGCTTTCCGAATTGCGTCGTGGTAGCGGTCATCGCCAAGCCGCTGAAGGGCGACTGTCGCAAGGGCCGTGGCGCGCAGGCCGGGCCGGGGAACCCCTTCTCTAGTTTCATTCCAGTAGCCCCCACCCTCCTGGCGGCGCACGAGGCGATCAGTCAGGACCGCAATTTCCCGGCGCAGATCGCCGATAAGTTTCGGGCTTCGCGAACAGCGCCAGAGTGCGTAGCCGATATCTTCAACCGGGGCGGCGGCTTCTCCCTCGCCAGTGCCGAGCGCGATCATATGCGTTGCGCATTCGGCCAGCGCGCCGTCAAGGCGCCCCGCTTCCGTGGCGCTGCCGTAAAGGTCCAGGAACCACGCCAGCGAATAAGACCAGTCGGCAGGCAAGTCCTGCCCATTGTGATCCCTTGCGACGACGGCCACGACGGCGTTGCGGCCTTCGGGCGTGCGGGGCTCTATCCCAAGGATCGGGTATAATTCGGGTGTCGGCTGCTGAAGGATACGCGCCGGCACGAGCGAGAGTGCTTTCTCCAGCGAGGGAGGAAAATCCTCCAGTTCTTCGGCCAGTTCGGCAGCTTCTCTCCTTCGTCCCTCGCGGCGCGCTTCTACATATTCTGCCGCAACCACGGCAATGGTGCGCTGCGCCCGTTCAGCGGTGCTGGTGGCAATCAGCTCGGCCGGAATGTCACCATCCTTGATCGCCCAGTGCGTACGGTGCTGTTCGAACTGTTGAATGCCCAGCCGGTCCGCAATTCTCAACACCGCTGACCGGTCGAGAAAGGCATGTTTCGGATCGGGCTCGAAGGTGAAGGCCAGTTCGTGTCCGCGCCGAACGATATTGCGTATGCGGCTGTGCCGGACCACGCGCGCGTGCGGGCCTCCCGCCCCGACTTCGTACATCAAAAGCGCCGGGATTTCCTCCAGCCGGCGCAATGTTTCAGGGCGCGAGGTCGATAGCCTCGGCCTCGGCGCCGCTAGATTCCTTGAACCGGTCAATGGTTGACGTGAACGGCGGCGTTTCCCACCACTCGCCGTGGCCCGAGACAAGCAAGTTAAACATGGCACACCACCGACCTCACGCCGCCTTCTCCATAGACCACTTCACCCGTTCGCCGAGAAAGGCGGCGAACGTTTTCACATTCATATTGCCGCTCGCCTCCTCCAGCCCTGCGAGGTAGGCCTTCCGGTCATCGACTCTGACGACTGTCCAGGGGTAACCGCCTGAAGCCAGCATCGCGTTCATGAGGAACCGCGCCATTCGTCCGTTGCCGTCCGGATAGGGGTGCACATAGCCCACAAGCCAATGCCCCAGCACGGCACGCACGGAGGCCTCCTTCTCCGCCTCCAGCAGGTCGAACAGCTCATTCATACCATCGGCCACCGCTTCGGTACGCGGCGGCACGTGCTGCGAGCCGCGCAGGTACACAGGGTGATTGCGATATCCCGCAAGCGCGCTGGCTTTGAGGATGCCGGCGGTCACTGACGGCGCGAACAGCTCCCGGTACCACTCCCGGTGAGTGTCCCGCGTCAACGCGCCGGCTGGCTTGCCGTTGATGATCGCGGCAACAGAGTCTTTGACCTTCTGGAATGCGAGGTAGTAGCCACGCGCGGCAAGCGCATCTCGGTTCTTGCGGTCCTCTTCATCAATCTCCGGATTCCAGCTCCCCTCGCGCACCCGGTCGATGAGTTCCGGGGTGACGCTGTACCCTTCTATCGACAGCGAATGGTAGGCGTCGCTTTCGTAGATATCCTCGACGAACTTCATATAGGCGTCTTTGTCGGACGGCAGTCCGGGTGCCTTCGGGAATATCTCGATGATGGCTTCGCGCTGCGATTGCCAGATCGCGCGCAGGCGGGCGACCAACGGCGGTACGCCCGCCGCAATAGTTGTCACTCCAATTTGTCCCGCGAACGGATCGGATTCGCGCACGTCATAGCCGGCGGCTTTGAAGGCGGCCACGATTTCATTGGCAAAGGAGTCGCGTCCTACGCGACGGAAGGCCCCCGCAAGCCGTCCCGCCACGGCGGAATGGCCGCCATCAAGCAGCAGGGCCAGAACGGTTGATACGTCGCGCACCGACGCCATGGCGATCTGCATCTCGATAGGGGCGCGCTGGAAGAACGCTTCCGGCACCCGGGTAAGGGCGGCCTCGACAGTGAACACGCGCTGGCCGTTTTTCTCTGTCAGTTCGGCCGGCATCTCCTTGACCTTGAGGTCATAGAGCGAAGTGCCGAACAGCAGGTCGATTTTGTTATTCGTGCCTTTGGGGGTGTTCACCACCACCTGAGGCGGAATAGTGGGCGCTTCCGCGTGCAGAAGCAGCGACTGCTCCGGTGAGAGGAACCAGTCCTTGCCGAACCGGTCATTGCAGTAAAGGGAGCAGAACTCCCAGAAGCTCGCGTACCAAGGGGTGGTGTCTTGCTGCCGTGCCTGCGGGCCGGTCGACATGAGCCAGCCTTTGATAACATCGCGCAGGAACCCGTTCTGCAGCAGCCGCTCCCGGTGGACGCGGGTCAGCTCATCTGATTTGAATATGCGCCGCCCACCCTCCTGCAGCTCTTTGAGGACGGCCAGTGATACAGCGAGTTTTTCATAGGGCTTGGCCATGGCCGTGCCTTTGCAAGTTTTTAGAGCTGTGCGATTACAAGTATGTAGTGCTGATAGGCCACAAGTCAATGATGCTGTGGAGTTGCAAGTTTTTTTAGTCGTGCGATAACAAGTTTTATGCGATAATCGGCAAATGCGATCGTTTCCATAACCGCGCGAAGGATCGTTACCCGGATGGGCCGAGACCCAGCTCCCCCGCAGGCTACGCAGGGGCTCGGGGCGAGCCTAGAGCCTGGCCCTCCGAAGCGCTTCGAAGGAGGACGCGCCTCTTTGAAAAACTCGCCCGTTGTGCATCGTGGGTACCCGTAAACGCGAATTCTCAAAGGAAAGACGCTCCTTACCTCTCCCTCCCGCCACGATCATCACGGCCGCGCCCGCGCTCACTACGCCGCGACGCCCGCGAGATCGCTGCACGCATCTGATCGGCCACCAGACCGGGTTGCAGATGAAGGATGTCCGTGACGCTGTCGTGTGTTTGCACCGTCACCGCAGTGACGGCAAGGCAGCTGCGCACGCGCCATGGAGGAGAGCGTCTCGATATCGCGCGCGATTCCGGCACCCCACTGGAGTCCGATCCGCCGACGACAAGTACATGCGATGCCTGCCTCAGCGCCCTTTCATCCGTTAGAATGAGCGTTCGAAACGCAGGATTCCGCCGACACTGCTCTTCTTGTTGGCGTTGGTCCAATTCATGTTGGAAGCGCCGTCCACCTTGCCGACGGCGAAGTTACCGTATCGGCCATAGTCGAGTTCCGCCGTAACTGTGAAATCTGGAAGAAACGCATAGGCGACGTTTGCAGCGACACCATGGTTCTTGAGCTGATCACCGGAGAGCTGAAGGTTGAACGAAGTTGTCTCGTTGAGCTTGTAAGTGGCGCCAGCCCAGAAAGCCCAGTTCCCACCCCAACTCTTATAGAAGCCGCGACCATGAGCGTCGATGGCGTTCGTGGAGTCGTCGTTGAGCTTGCCGTTGGAACCGTAGCCGAGCATTCCGAACAGCAACAGTTCGTTGGTGACATTGATGTCGACACGGACCTTGGCGGCCACCGATTCGTAGTTGCTATCATAAGCGGCAACGCCGGTGATCGCGCCCCAGCCATGTGTGTATTTCAAGCCGCCGACTACGTGCGGAGAGTAGCTGTCGATTGTGCCGACCACGCCCGAGCCTTCTTCGAGCGAAACCACGGCCGAAAAGCCGTTCCCGGCGTCGAAGTAGTACTGAACCACATTGGTATCGAAGGCGCCGTACGGAACCGGCGTCTGGTTGAGTACGTCAACCGCGCCGCCAATAAACATGTCGAAGGCCGACCAGTCCTTACCAACTCGGAGGCCACCAAGCTGAATCCAGGCGAAAGTCAAGGTGCTGTCTCCGTTGAAGGCATAGGACCGAGAACTGTCCGAAACCGAAGTGTGGCGGTTACCGAAGTTCATGCGGGTTTCGGTGTAGGTCTTCAACGTGCCGAGTTCGGTCTCCTGGCCGGTCCAAGTTTTCAATGTGAAGCGCGTGTTGTTTTGCCATGTGTCCTGATGCTCACCAGTCCTCACATCGGAGGTTCTTGCGTGGTCAAACAATCCGACATGGCGCAAGCCGATGTCGTAACGGACATAGCCGCCGATGCGCAGGCAGGTCTCAGTGCCTGAAATGTAGACGTAGCCTGAGCCGTAAACGTCGCAGATTTTAACGTACTCAGTCGGGTCAGGCTCGGCAACGGCGGTCACGGCGCGAGCGTCGGAAACGGCAATCAGTGCCGCAGTTGAGCCGAGGAGGAGGCTCCTAATGTTCATTGTTGATCTCCGTTCAAACAGTAAAAGGGATGGACGTCAGTGAAATGAATTTTTGCTAGAACCATTCGATAACGATGCGCATTGAGTGAATTTTTGAGCAGTTTTGATGCTCTCGTCATGCCAGATGTTCATGAGAAATTGAGAATACTATTGGGTATTATTGTTACAGATATGCAATTGTTATTACAAATATAATTATTGCCGAAACGACGCCATTCAACATTTCTGTACAAACCATCACCGGTCATCTCCGCTAGTTGTGGGCGGGCCGTCACAAAGGCTTCTATTGCAAATGACGTGCCATCCTGACGACGCAGCTGCGGCTTGAAGCTCAAGTGTGCCGGCGGACCTTGCTTGGCTCTTCCTTCCTTTCTGCCTTGCGGATCAATCCAAGCACGAACGGCAAACGTTTCGGCTACGGTTCGTCTGTTCGCTTCGCGACAGTTTCGTTCAATGGCGACAGCTTTGTTTGCTGTGAGCCCCGACGTTGAGACATCATGCGGCGGGCGCCGCTCGGTACGACGCCGTCATTTTGGCGAGCGCGATGGTCGGTAATCACGCGCTGAACGCGCAGCCTTGCCTTCACCAGGGAGTCAGTAGGCGCGCCAGCCTTGGCATTGCGGCGGACCTGACGGTCGCGTCGAGCAGGCTCTCGTCCTGATAGACGGCGCGCCACAGCTAATGCTTCTTGCCAGCAATTCACAAAACGAGCTCATCGAGATGCCAGAGATCACCATGGGGCTGCGCTAGCTGGCGAGCAAAGTCTGGTCCCAACGCGGTGTTATCTCGTTGGATGCGGCAGCCGCTCAGCAGAATCTACGCGACCAGGCGCTGGCTGAAGGGAAGGGATGGTGGAACCAAACGGTCACGCGTGAGGGTCGCGGCGGGAACAGCCATGGCCAGTCGCTGACCGTCCAGCCAAGATTGAACGGCCGCTATTGCTGCGAAATACAAGTTTCGAGCCCAAAGCGGAACGGACTGACATAGCGCAAAGACACAGGCGAGCGCAGCGGTAAGGTTGGTGGTTATCAGCATGGGACGGTAACTGTTGCAGACCACGAAATATCGAGAGGCCCGGCTGCCTTGGTACACTATCTATCCGACTGTGTCGGAGTTCTCTGGGGCGGTCGGCGCCGAGGCTTATGAGGAATGGCTCAAGAACCTGCCGGCTGACGGTCCGGTGTCACTCTATCTGCACGTTCCGTTCTGCCGATCAGCGTGCTGGTATTGCGGCTTTCCCACCACCATCACCCGCCATGATGCGCCGATCCTCAACTATCTGGCGACCGTGCGTGAAGAGATCCGTCTGGTTGCGGAGCGAGTGCCGCAGACGTTGCCCGTGAGCGACATACATTTCGGCGGCGGAACTCCGTCTCTCATAGGACCACCCGAGTTCCTCGCTCTGATAGAGTTCCTGCGACGCCGCTTCGCTCTGTCGAAAACAGCTACGGTCGCCATCGAGATCGATCCACGCACGTTCACGGTCGAGATGGCCGAGGCCTTAGGAGCGGCCGGCGTGAACCGCGCGAGCCTCGGCGTGCAGAGCTTCGATCCAATCGTTCAAAAAGCGATCAATCGGATCCAGAGCGAGGCCCAGACGTCGGCTGCCGTGGAAATGCTGCGTCGGCACGGCGTGAGCCGCATCAACTTCGATCTCATCTTTGGTCTCCCGCATCAAACGGTGCAATCCTGCGTCGAGACAGCGAGGGCGGTGGTCGCCATGCGCCCCGACCGGCTTGCGGTGTTCGGGTACTCGCACATTCCATCCCAGATAAAGAATCAGCGCCTCATCGAGGAGGAATCTCTGCCGGACAGCGCTGCCCGCGCTGAACAGCATGCGGCTGTGGCCGTGACGCTGATTGCCGCCGGCTACCGAGAGATCGGGCTCGACCATTTCGCCTTGCCGGACGACGAGCTCGCGCTGGCACAGAAAACCGGTCGCCTGCGGCGTAACTCGTTGGGCTACTCGGCCGACACCTGCAGAACCCTGATCGGTTTCGGAGCGTCGGCTATCGGCCGCATCGGCCAAGGGTACGTTCAAAACGAAGTTACACGGGATTCCTACATCCAGCATATCGCAGCTGGCCGTCTGGCGACGTCAAAGGGCTATCGCCTCACCGACGACGACCGCGTGCGAGCCGCAATTATCGAGCAACTAATGTGCGATCTCGAGGCCGATGTGCAGGCAATCTGTGCCGCCCACGGATCTGATCCGATCCGTCTTCTCGATTCAGCTGAACGCTTGGCGATGCTGGCCGAGGACGGGATAGTGGACTTCGAAAACGGTTTTGTCCGCGTACGGCGGGAGCATCGCTTTGTGATTCGTGCTGTCGCTGCCGCGTTCGATGCTTTTCTCGATCGGGATGGCCGTAAGCATAGCCCCAGGTGAGGGCAAGCATCCAACCGGAAGCTAAACTCGACGCCCTTGGCCGAGGCCTGTCATGAAGCGCGCGTCAAGGATGCGAAAAGCAGAGCTGATCCGCCTATTTCATCTCATCTTCAATGACATCGACCTCGTGGCTGCCACCGAGGCGTTTCCATATTGATCGTGGTAGGTGCGGGATATCTGGGTGTTTCGCCGTCAGCGCATGAAGATCCCCGCCATGTGATGGGTCAGGAGATCGCGGTGGCTGCGATCAGCCCGTCCATCGATGACAGACCGCGGCCACGCCGCTTCGCGAGGCCCGTCAGGTCGCCCCAGGCCAAGGCAACCAGTTCTTCCACCGGCAGGACTCTCGACTCGAAGCGCTGCGGCAGGTCCCGGGCGAGCCATTCGGCCAGTGCGTCACGTTTCCGACCTTTGTCCATGAGGGCAGCGCCGCGCCGGATCTCGGCGATCGACACAGACCCGCATTGACCCTACGCGGCTGGTCTTCCTGGATGAAACATGGGTCAAGACCAACATGGCGCCGTTGCGCGGCTGGAGTGTGCGCGGCAAGCGGCTGATGGCCCACGCACCATGTGGCCATTGGAAGACGATGACCTTCATCACCGCGCTGCGGCAGGATCGGGTGGAGGCGCCTTGGGTCATTGACGGACCCATCAATACGCAGGCCTTTCGCGTCTATGTCGAAACCGAACTCAACAAAACACTGAAGCCGGGCGACATCGTCATTCTCGACAATCCCGGTTCTCACAAGGGCCAAGCCGTCCGCGACATCGTCAGGGCTGCTGGCGCAAGGCGGGTCAAGCCCGCGAGAGCGGCAATTTTGTTCCGGCTATCACCCTCTCGTCGAGAACGGCGTGACGGAAGCGATAAAGTTGCGCCGGCCGGCCGCCGGTTTCCGCGGTTGTCTCACCGGTTTCCTCGACCAGCTCCTGCTGCTCGATTAGCCGGCGAAAGTTCGGCTTTCGTACGAGCCTGCCGGCAAGCGCCTCCACGGTGCGCTGCAGCTGCAAAAGCGTGAAGACCGGCGGCATCAGTTCGAATACGACCGGCCGGTATTTGATCTTGGAGCGCAGCCGCGCAATGCCGGTCGCCAGGATGCGACGATGATCGGCGATCATCGATCTGCCCGAGACCGAGGTGGGCGCAGCGGAATGTCCGGCGCGTATTGCTTCCTCCACCAGGGCGGCTTCGTAGAGCAGCTCATAACGTTGAAGCGCGAGTTCCTCGTTCCAATGGCGGTCGTCAAAGCCGAAGGCGATCGCCGCCCGCCGTCGTCGGTCGAGGCGTGTCGTACTGTCGTCAGTGCCATCCGCCCATTCCATCAGGCGCGGCCGCAATTCGTCCAACACGACCGCCGGTGTGCCGGAGCGGTGATCCTCCCACGGGAAATAGTCGTACCAGCTTCCCCAGTGTCGCCCGGCCGGGTCGCCAGCTTCGTCTTGGTGGGTGAGCGCCAGATAGCTGATAGAGACCACGCGGTCGTCAGCGCCAACCCTGTCGCGATCGGCGAAGGTGTAGAGCTGTTCGATATAGCCGAGCGGCTGGCCGGTCTGTTGTTCCACCCATCCCCTGAGGCCCGACTGCAGCGAACGGTGAGCAAGCTCGAACGGGCCCGAGGGCAGGGCGTTTGCCTGCGGGATGGTCAGAACGCAGGGGGCGCTGCTGTCCATGGCGACCACAACGGCGATCAAGTCCGCATTGACGTCGTTGGCCTTGCCTCCAGCTCCGCCTTTCCTAGTCCCTTTTGCGCGTTCGTCCATGGTCCCCGAGGTTGTTGAGCAGAGCCCCGCCGCGTAAGCGGCTGAACCGATTGAATTCCGTTTTTGTCTGATAATTGTCGGCGCGTCAACACCACCCGTCGTGGCGATTTTAGCTCTTCGCAGCTGCACAAAAAGTGCCAACGCGACATCCGTGCTTGGGGAAGGAGGCCCATTGAGTGCGCCGATTCAAAGCTCGTCGATCGACATTCCGACGTTGTTCTCGTCGGCGACAGCGCGGCATGGTTCTCCATGGCTTGGCGTCGACGCTGGGCGTGACGCTGGAGATGATAATCATGCACGGTCAGGCCTGCGCTCCTGGAGCCGGCGCAAATGGTCGTCGACCCGCCGTTCGGTTCCTTTTGAAGAAACCCGGAGCAGGCTTTCCGCAATGCCTGATAAAGCCCTTCCAGTGCGCCCGCGCCAGCATCATCGCACTCGCACTCCAACACAACCTATGCGAGTCAGTAAATCGACTCGCCGGCACTATTGTTTCAGGGGAAATGAATCTAGTTTCAAAGGGTTCGGCCGATAGGCCGGGCACAGCTGCGGCCTTCACGGCCTTTTTGACATAAACGCGTCGCCCGATTGAGATTATCTTGACGGTAGCGCAGTGCGCCATCCATGCCAGTCGAGATGATCATGGGCAAATATCGAGACCATCGCGAGCCACGCCGGCATCGCTATGACGATGACCCCGTTTCCTTTTCGGAACGGACTTCCGAGCCAAGCTATTTTCAGCGCCCGCCGCCCGTGACGGCAGATCCTGTCGATGCGGAGGTATTGTGGTTCACAGTCAGCAAGGGTTTTGGCT
Source organism: Mesorhizobium sp. M0563 (assembly GCF_040321065.1). NCBI lineage: Bacteria > Pseudomonadati > Pseudomonadota > Alphaproteobacteria > Hyphomicrobiales > Phyllobacteriaceae > Mesorhizobium > Mesorhizobium sp. M0563. Next base: position 3,192 of record NZ_JAMYQV010000028.1, on the reverse strand, counting down.
TCGTCAAACTGTCGGACGGCACGGAGGCCTATCTGCACGTGCGAGTGTTAGAGGCGGCCGGAAGCCGGGATGTTGCCGCGGGGACGCCTCTCAAGATCACGGTCGAAAAAAGTCCAAAAGGTCATCAAGTCGCGCAGGTGCTGGAGATCGGCGATCACCGCTCGAAAACTCCGTCACATACGCGCGTCGCTGGAGGGACCTTCGTTGAAACCGGTGCGCAGCTGGAGAGGGGGGGCACGGTCAAGTGGTACAAACCCGAAAAGGGCTTCGGCTTCATTGCTCCTGACAACGGTCAGAAGGACGTCTTCGTTCATGCCAGCGCCCTGACGCGCTCAGGGCTCAGCGTGCTGGTGGCGGGACAGAAGGTGTTTGTCGAAGGCGGGCAAGGCAAGAAAGGCTGGGAAGTCCGGAGCATTCGCCTTGCCTAGACGGCGATGCATTGCTCGCCTCGAAGGAGATGCCGGAGAGCGTCGGGCGGCCGCCATACTGCTATCCTATTGGCGCCCCATCGGGTTCCCGGATTGAGCAAGTCCGGATCCCTATTTTATGCCGCTGCCAGCGTTGTGTCCGCCATGTGCACGCGCGCTGCCGCTGCCAGCAGGTCGGTCTGGGTGATCAGCCCAATAATGCGTCGCTCGGCATCGACGATGACCACGGCATGGCTGCGGCCGTCGGTGAGCACCGGCAGCAGGCTCATGGCCCGCGTATCGGGAGAGGCGGTGCCAGCCTTCGACATCACAGCCCTCACCGCGTCGGTCGCCTTCGTCAGCTCGCGCAGGCCAACTACACCGACCAGCCCGCCCTCGGCGTCGGTCACCGGCAGCGTCCGGAAGTTGTGATCGAGCAGCAAGTGACGCGCCTGGTCGGCAGGCGCATGTTCATCGACCGAAATCACATCGCGCGACATGATGTCCTCGCACAGCAGGGTGCGGTGGGAGCGCACCATCGCCTGCAACTCGACCTGCCGCAGCAGCCGCTCAAGATCGTTGCGGTCGATATCGAAGGTTTCCTCCAGCGCGCCGAGCGCGGCATCGATATCCTCGGGCTGGAAGCCGACCCGCTCCCGCGCCGGCGGATCGATGGTTCCATGCGCGCTTTTAAGGGCGGGGGCCGCCACATGTGGATAGTTGCGCCGCGACAGTTTATGGATGCCGTAGCCGAGTGCGACCAGCACGATCGAGTTCAGCGCTACCGGAACGAAGGGAAACAGCAAGCCGGAACTGAAGACGGCCGGTCCGCCGAACACCGCAGTTAAGGCGGCGGCGCCACCCGGCGGATGCAGGCAGCGCGTGAACGACATGGCGGCGATGGCCAGCGCCACCGCAATGCCGGTAGCAAGAACGGGTTCACGCACGAAATGCGCCACGATCACCCCGACCAGCGCCGAAATCGTATTGCCACCGATAATCGACCAAGGTTGCGCCAGCGGGCTTGAAGGCACGGCAAAGAGCAGCACGGCCGATGCTCCCATTGGAGCAACTAGCAGTGCGACATGTGGGCCAGACCCGTTCGCCAGCGCACTGATCACGCCAGTCAATGCGATGCCGATCATGGCCCCGATGCAGGCGAGCAGCCGCTCGCGCAGCGTTGCACCGGCAAGGATCGGAACAAAGAGACGAAACGCCATGGCATACCCTTGGGCGAGTGGTCGGAACTCCGCGCTCCGCAATGCAGGCAAAGCCACAGATTTGGAAGTTAAGCCAATTCGGAAAGTCGGCTCACGGGGGAATACTTTTGCGCGAAACGGCCATTGCCAAATGGGTGCAGACATTTTGATCGGCCAGAGAAGGCAGACGGCACGCTGATCCGCTCGAGCGCAGCTAGAGGCCGAGGGCTGCCGTGCCGCGGGCAGCCGGAAATGGGGATGGTCGGAGGTCGAGCTGGGATGGACACTAAGGAATTCAGAGGCTTCGAAAAGCGTGCTGACAATGTCGGCATGGCAAGACAAATCAGGCCCTTGTCGCTCCACTTCCGAGGCAACTCCAGCGGAGTACAGCTTCTACGCGGTGCTTGGTCTGCCTGTCCTTGCCACCATCGGATTCGTTGGCGTCATGCTGAAACGTCCACCCGTAGCCGCTGAGAAGACGACTGCCGCCAGTGCCGTTGTGGAACCGCTATATGACGGCGGCTTGGTTACAGAGCCGGCTCGTGTCGATCGGGCGGGGGAGCCTGATGTGACGTACATGGTTCAGAAAGTGGCCAATGAAGGTGCTGGCATCGTCAACGTGATCAGGTCACGTAATAGCGGTAATACAACCGCGACCACGAGCCTCTCAGGCGTTCGATGAGGCGGGAAAATCCGATCACCAGACCAAACGCGTTTCCGCCACACTGCCACACACGAAACCGATCAGGTCACGTTCCAGGCTCGCCAGAAGATTGGAGCCAAGGCCACCTCGGCTGAACTCTGCCATGCCGCGGCCGCCACCTCTTCCAGCGGCGGTAGAAAACGTGGGTCAGCAGCGCCGGCATGGGCGAGCAACTCCCAAATCGCGAGCAGCGCCATCGGCTCAAGCGGCCGCAGATGTCGGCCGATGAAGCGGAAGGGCGGCGGTGCGATGGAAGCGCCGTGCGACAGCCTATCCAGACCTGTAATCGTGATCAGGCTCATCTGGGTCTCCGGACGCCAGCGTTGCAGATGGTTTTAGGCAAACGTGAGCAGGCCGTGGATCCCAATCCGGTCAGGCCGACCACGATCATGGCCGAAAGAACGAGTTCCAATTGAAAGAGCTGACGACCATAGGCGATCAGGTATCGGAGCCTTTCGAACGATGCGATGAGTTCTAGCGCAACCAGGGTCTGCCAGCCGTTGGCAAGGCCTTCTCGCAGCCCTGTAAAGATCGACGGCACGGCGGAAGGCAGCACGAGTTTCGACCAGCGGCTGAACGAAAGGACACGGCCAGACCCCGTCTCACGATGACGCCGTTGCGCTTCGCCGCCATCAGGCTGGGTAGAGGACTTGCACGTCTAAAGCTGTCGATCATGCTCGGCACACAAAAAAGGGCGGCATTGCTGCCGCCCTTTCCGCTGTAGGTTGACAGGGGGCTGGATTAGAAATCCATACCGCCCATGCCGCCCATGCCACCGCCGGGCATACCAGCCGGCATGCCGCCGCCACCCGACTCCTTCTTCGGAGCCTCGGCGATCATGGCTTCGGTGGTGACCAGCAGGCCGGCGACCGAGGCCGCGTCC
>NZ_JAMYQV010000027.1:0-92983 GCF_040321065.1 Mesorhizobium sp. M0563 | reverse complement strand
TCCTCGTTCCATTCGAAGAACGGGAAGTCGACGATCCAGCACAATTCGAAGCGATCACGGTCGACAAGGTTGAGCTCCTCGCCGGGGCGGGGGGGGGCCCCCCCCCCCCACCGCTGGTGGATCACTCGAAGTCCTTGACGTTCTGCAGCGTCACCAGTCCGGCGCCGGTATCCACATTGGCCTCGACGGGTTCCCCACGGATGGCCCTGACGACGGTGTCGATGCCAAGCTCGCCCATTTTTGCAGGAAATTGAGCTACGCTGGCGTCCTCCGCCCCTGACTTGATCGCTTCGATCTCACCGCAGCAGGCGTCAAAGCCGACCACTATGAGGTTGTCGTTGGCAATGCCTGCATTGCTGATCGACTTGACGGCTCCAGGGATCGGCGGGCCGCAGGCCGCGTAGATTGCCTTGAGATCAGGATTGGCCGTCAGAATGTCTTCGGTCACTGACGTGCCAAGTTCCAGCGTGCAGTTGGTTGCACCTTTGCCGACGACCTCGACCTTTACCTCACCCAGTCCCTCCATCATGCCCGTGACCCGGTCATCCAGAGCCGGCACCCCGGGAACGCCTTGCAGAATACCGATCTTGTCACCGCTCTTGAGCACCGTCTTCAGGTATTCTCCGGCGATCTTGCCGCCATTGAGGTTATTGGTCGATACCAACGCCGTCTGGCCTTTCCAGTTGGGGATGCTGTTGTCGACGAGAACCACCTTGATGCCGGCGGCCACCGCCTTGTCGAGCGCCGGCGCGACCGTCGGGTCGACCGGAGTGATTGCAAGCCCTTTGACGCCTTGCGTGATCATGGATTCGATCAGAGCGATCTGGCCTTCAATGTCGGTGGCCGCCTGGCCCTGGCCGGTGACCAGTTCGATCTCCGGATGAGCGGCCGCGTATTTTTTGGCGGCGTCCTCCATGGTCGAGTAGAACGGCACCGGGAATTTCGTGATCAGGCCGATCTTGATCTTGTCTGCGGCCGAAGCCGGCATAGAAAACGCAACGGCGATCGCCAGCCCTGCGAACAGTTTTCGGTTCATTGGCATTGTTTTCCTCCCTTGGATTGAGACGCCTCCCTGCGGGAGACGCTTCAGGCATTTGCGGACCGGAACGGTCCCCAAATCTCGAACGGGTCAGGCTCCAACGATCATGGAAACCAGCTCCTGTTTGTTGTCCTTGGTCGGCACCAGTTCGCCGACCCTGCGGCCCTGGCGAAGCACCACCGCGCGATCGGCGAGTTCGACGACGTGTTCCATGTTGTGAGTGATCAGGATGACGGCATTGCCCTGGTCGCGGAGCGCAGCAACCAGATTGAGCACCTGCCGTGATTCACGCAGGCCGAGTGCGGCGGTCGGCTCATCCAGAATGACAACCTTGCGGGCGAATACGGTCGAGCGGGCCACGGCAATGGCTTGTCTTTGTCCACCCGACATCATGGCGACGACGGCATCCAGCCGCGGCAACGTGACCTTGAGATTCACCAACAGAGCGCGGGTCTCGGCGTCCATTCGGCGCTGCTGCAGAAATCGCAGGCCGCGCGGAAGCCATTGCGGGCCAGCCAGCTCGCGGCCGGCAAAGAAGTTCTGTCCCGGTGTCAGATTGTCGAACAGCGCCAGGTCCTGATAGACGGTCTCGATGCCGGCGAAGCGCGCATCCGCAGGGGAGCGTATCTGCGTTGGCGCACCATCCAAAAAGATCGCGCCGGCATCGAGTTGGTGCACCCCGCTGATGCATTTGGTTAGCGTCGATTTACCCGCACCATTGTCGCCGAGCAGGCCGACGATCTCGCCTCGCCGCACCTCGATGCTGACATCGTCCAGAGCCAGAACCGAACCGAAACGCTTGGTCGCACCGCGTACCGCCAGCACGGGATTGTCCGCGGTGACCGCATGATCGACGTTGGCCGCAGCAGCGCTCATGACTGCCTCCCGGCTTGCATGACACGCACACGCCCTTCGAGGTAATTGCGCAGCACGTCGGACTCGACCGCTATGACGATGACCACGCCGATGACGATGAGCTGGAAAAAGACGTTGACGTTGAGCAGGTTGAGCGCGTTGCGGATAACGCCGATCATGATGGCGCCGATCAAGGCATGGCCGAGGTGGCCGCGACCACCAAGAAAGCTGGCGCCGCCAATGATCACCGCCGCGATCGTATCCAGTTCCAGCAGATTGCCGAAGAGCGGCGAACCGGCGTCGGTGCGGCCGGCAAGGATGACTGAACCGATGCCGGCGCACAGCCCTGAGATGACATAGACGGAAACCAGGACCCAGGACACGGGAATACCCATGCGCAACGCAGCGTCGGGCCGGCCGCCAACCGCATAAATCCAGCGCCCCCAGACCATGGTTTTAGCCATGACGAAAAGCACCGCGGCAACGCCGGCAACAACGAAAACCGATCCAGGCAGACCCCAGACCGCGTCGCGGCCAAGCGCATCGATCGAATCCGGCATGCCAGGGATGGCGCGGCCATCGGCCAGTTGCAGCGCCAACCCCTTGGCGATGCTCAATGTTGCCAGCGTGATGATGAAAGGATGCGGCAGTCGGCCGAAGACATAGAAGAGCCCGTTGATCGCGCCGACCGCGGCACCGCAGCCAACCATCACCGCGATCACAACGATGGCGGGGGCGCCAGCATGAAAGCTCAGCGCGCCAACGACGGAAGCCAGCGCAAGGTTCGAGCCGACGGAGAGATCGATGCCGCGTGTCAGGATGACCAGATGCTGGCCCATCGCCACAACCGAGATGACGGCCGTCTGGGCGAGGATGTTGCTGAGATTGCGTCCTGTCAGGAAATAGGGTGACAGAAAGCTGAGGACGGCGACCAGCAGCACCAGGATGACGACCGGACCAGCGCTCAGCAGCATCAGGCCAAGCGCAAGGCCGGGGACGGCTTCTGACTTCCTGGATGCCGGCAACGCGGCCTCGCCGACAGTCGTGCCGGTGTTTCCCGTTTCAGGCAAATTTCCCCTCCCCGCCGCAGCTTGTGCGAGCCGCGTCGTCAAAAACTCAGTTCGTGTTCAGGTCCTCTTCTTATCGATAAAAAACAACTGGTGTAGTCGGGTCAAGTTGTTTTTTATGGATAAAGTTCATGCTAAAAAGGACAAGGTATTGTTCCAAGGAAATCCGATGAGAACGGACACCGTCTACAAGAAGGCCTTCAATCGAGCTGCAAATATGCTGCGCGACGGACAATTGGCCGGCGAACTTCCTTCCGAAAATGAGCTTAGACGGCGAATGTGCGTCAGCCGCACAACCGTCCGAAAGGTCCTGCGAGAACTTGTTAACCGCGAACTTGTCACCGAACGCCACGGCCTCAGAGCGACGGGCCGCGCGGTCGGCGACAACGACTACTATCCGGACGCCGAAACTACGCCTCGCGCCAAGCATGTCGAACAGCAGTTCATGGAGTGGATGCTGCGGGGTGACACCAGGCCCGGAACCAGCATCAATGAGCTTGAGCTTGCACGGCAATTCGGTGTTGCGACCAATGGAATTCGCGAATTCCTGATCCGCTTCAGCCGGTTTGGACTGATCGAGAAAAGGCCGAATACAGGCTGGCTTTTCAAGGGTTTCACTGAAGACTTTGCACTTGAGCTCTTCGAGATCCGGGTGATGTTTGAACTGCGTTCGGCACAACTGTTTTCACTGCAGCCGAACAGCTCTCCGCTATGGTCGAAACTCGCCGCGCTCAAGATGGCGCATGCCGACCTGCTGGAGCGAATTGAGAGCCGCTTTCACGACTTCTCCGGCCTGGATAACCGGTTCCACCGGCTTATAAACGAGGCATCACCGAACCGCTTCATCGATGATTTCTACGACATCATCATGTTCATTTTTCACTACCACTATCAGTGGAACAAGCAGGACGAAAAGCAGCGCAACCTTGCCGCAATCCACGAACACATTGCCTATATCGATGCGCTTGAGAGCCGCAACGCCACTCGGATTGAGGTAGCCTGCCGAGCGCATCTGGCTTCAGCAAGGGAAACACTGATGCGTTCGCTTACGGGATTTGATGAAACGAGCATCAATGCATAACGAAAGAGCTTTGAACCTGGGGGGCAAACAGCGCGATGCGGGCGTTTATGATCCGAAGCCGAATTGCGGTGACAATGCCCTTCCAGAAAGGGAACCGACGCACCCCTTTGAGACGCGTCGGAAGAAGGTCTACGCGTGGCGGATTTCTGTCCCAAGCACGTTCAGGCACTCGCGGATAAACGCTGCAAGCGCCGTCCAGCCCTTGGCTGAAACCATCGTGCCGTCGACATATGCCTCCGTTGGAGACAGGTCGATATAGGTGCCGCCCGCAAGCGTCACTTCGGGCTCGCATGCCGCCAGTGCGCCGACCTTCTTGCCACGCACGACGCCGTCTACCGCAATCAGGATCTGCACGCCGTGGCAGATCGTGAAAATCGGCTTTTTGGTTTCGTGGAAGTGGCGCACCATCGCCTGCACGCGCTTGTCGGTGCGGATGTATTCGGGCCCACGACCGCCGGCGCAGTACACAGCGTGGTATTGCTCCAGCTGCTTCTCAGCGTCGGAAAAGGTCTTGTTGATCAGCGCATAGTGGCCGAGCTTTTCGGTGTAGGTCTGATCGCCCTCGAAATCGTGCAGCGATGTTTTGATCAGGTCTCCGGCGCTTTTGTCTGGGCACACAACGTGAACCGTGTGGCCCACCGCTTCCATCGCCTGCTGGTAGACGAAGATTTCGTATTCCTCGGTGAATTCACCGGTCAGCATTAGGATCTTTTTGCCTGGCATGGTCGTACCTTTCCTGTGACAACGGCCGGGCGAGACCTGTACTCGCCCGGTGGGTTTGACTTTCTAGAAGGGTGAATCGGGGAAGTATCCTTGGCACTGGCCTGTGATCAAAGACATCGGGACAGTCTCAGTCGAACGCCAGCAACAAACGGTCGCGGGAATGCTCGATATGGCGACGCATCGCCTGCTCGGCAGCGGCAGGATCGGCCGCAGCGAAAGCGGCCAGAATGGCCTCATGCTCGTCGAGCGCCTCCTCGGTGACGCGCGAATGGAACATCAGGCGAAATATGTGGAAGTGGGTATGCTGGTGCGCCAGCGTCTCGCGCACGAGTTCGTTGTTGGCGAATTCCATGACCTTGTCATGGAAAATGGCATCCTGGCGGGCGAAGTTGGAATACCTCAGACGCTCGTCCTTGCCTTCACGGCGCGCCATGACGCCCGCCGATTCCTGAAGCTGTGCGAGCTTTACCTCGTCCATGAGCGCGGCTGCCTTGGCCGCGCCATGAGGCTCGAGCAGCAGGCGAAGCTCGTAGAGCTCGTCAAACCGTCGTTTCGTGATCTGCGGCGCAGCGCGGTAACCGATCAGATGCGTCTTCAGCACCAGGCCTTCGCCTTCGAGCCGGCCGAGCGCCTCGCGGATCGGCGTGTGGGAGACGTTGAATTCCTTGACCAGACTGTCGACCGTGATGCGCGAGCCCGGCGCAATCTTCAGCGACATGAGTTGCGCAAAAATCGCTTCGTAGACGTCCTCAACCAGGCTGCTGGAGCGCTGGATACGCCCGCCGGCGAGGTTCGGTTCATCTAGACTGGGTAAGTTCATGGCCTGCATTTTTTGCCCCTTGACACATTGAGTTGCTAACACGATGCTTCGGCCAATGCAATCCTATATCCTATACGATTTTATAGAGGATATAATTTGAGGCTGGTTCAAGACAAAGCAATCGTACTTGCGGTGGCCCTGCTGGAGCAGCGGGCCGACTCCGCGGGCCGGGCTTCCTCACCGTCCGAGCCTGAACGGACCGTCAGCGCTCCGGGCGATGGTTCAACGCGTCGGAACGCAAGCGTGCTGCAAGTGGGGTTTGACGTCAAACCCAGCCTTTGGGCCGAGTTGAACGGCCTTTCGCATTCCAATCCAGACATCATCACAGGATGCAGATAATGAGCCTTTTCGCTGCCATAAGGCTGCCGCGCGAAATCCTCTTCGGGAAGGGCCAACGCCACGTCATTCCGGTTGTCGCGGCCAGGCTCGGGCGTCGCGTGCTCGTCTGCACCGATGAACGTTTTGCCGCAACGGGCCCGTTTGGAGAGATCGTCGCGGCGCTGCGAGCCAGCTCGATAGACGTACTGGTGCATGACCGCGTGCTACCCGACGTTCCCCGGGACACCGTTGCCGTCTGCGTCGAGGAAGCACGGAGGTTCGCGCCCGACATGGTGATCGGCATTGGCGGCGGCAGTTGTCTCGATATGGCCAAATGCGCCGCGTTGCTCATCACTCACGGCGGTCAGCTCCAGGATTACTACGGCGAGTTCAAGGTGCCCGGCCCGACGCTGCCGCTGATCGCGGTGCCGACGACAGCCGGCACGGGCTCTGAAGTGACCCCGGTCGCCGTAATCTCCGATCCGGATCGCACCCTGAAGGTCGGCATCTCCAGCCCATATCTGATCGCGGCCGCGGCCATCTGCGATCCTGAACTGACGATGACATGCCCGCCGGCATTGACGGCGATCGCAGGCGCCGATGCGCTGACGCATGCAATCGAGGCCTTCACCGCCGTCAGGCGGGGGACCGATCCCGGCCTTCCGCAGAAACATGTCTTTATCGGCAAAACCGCTTTGACCGATCATTTCGCCCTGCTGGCGATCAAGCTGCTTGGCCGAAGCCTTGAAACGGCATACCGCCAGCCCTCTGACGAGGACGCCCGGGCCGACGTGATGATGGGTGCACTGGCCGCCGGCTGTGCGTTCGGAACGGCCGGCACAGCGGCAGCGCACGCCGTGCAATACCCGGTTGGCGCGATAACCCACACCCCTCACGGACTGGGTGTCGCCACCATGCTGCCATACGTCATGAAGTACAACAAAACAGCCGCAGCGACCGAGATGGCCGAGATCGCCGACGCGCTCTGCCTCGATGCAAAGGGCTGTACGCCCGAAGAGTTGGCCGACGCGACCATTGGCGAGGTCAGTCGGCTGTTTGGGGCAATCGGGATCACCCCCTCGTTGGCCGAACTGGGGCTGCCCGCCGATAAGCTCGATTGGACGGCCGAACAAGCGATTGGTATCGAGCGCCTCATCAAGAACAATCCGCGTCCATTCGACTTGGGGTCCATGCGACGCCTGGTCCAGGCCGCCTTTGATGGCGACCTCGCCAGCATCATGTAACAATCGGGAATATCGAGATGAACACGTTTTCACAGGTTCTGTCGGATGATCAGGGAATCAGCGACTTCCACACAATCTCGCACGGGCTGTATATTGGCGGCGAATGGCGCCAGTCCGCGGATGGCAGGGTGATTCCGGTCGTCGATCCTTCGACCGAGGCTGTCATCGCCGCTGTGCCCGATGCGACCGTGAACGACGCGGCCGCTGCCGTTGACGCCGCTGCCAAGGCAGCCCATGGCTGGCGGACAACGTCGCCGCGAAAGCGTTCCGAGATCCTCAGACGCTGCTTTGAACTGATGACGGAACGATCAGAGGCGCTCGCGACTCTCATCGCATTGGAAAACGGCAAGGCTCTGCGGGATGCCCGCGGCGAGATCGCTTATGCCGCGGAATTTTTCCGTTGGAATGCCGAGGAGGCCGTTCGCATTACTGGCGAATTCGGTATTGCGCCTTCCGGCACCAATCGCATCGTGGTCGACTACGAACCGATCGGTATCTGCGTCCTGATCACGCCTTGGAATTTTCCTGCCGCGATGGCGACCCGCAAGATCGCGCCAGCACTTGCCGCTGGATGCACGGTGATCTTGAAGCCAGCCAGCGAGACCCCGCTTACCGCCTACGCGCTGGCCGCGCTCTATCAGGACGCAGGCGTGCCACCGGGGGTGGTCAACGTCCTGACGACCTCCAGTCCCGGCCCTTTGACAGCCGCCATGCTGGCCGACCCGCGAGTGCGCAAGCTCTCCTTCACCGGTTCGACGGGTGTGGGTCGCGCTCTGCTGGCAGAGGCTGCCAGGCATGTGGTTTCGTGTTCGATGGAACTCGGCGGCAACGCACCGTTCATTGTGTTCGACGACGCTGATCTCGAAGCGGCGCTCGATGGCGCAATGGTAGCCAAGATGCGTAACGCCGGTGAGGCCTGTACGGCCGCCAACCGCCTCTACGTGCAATCTGGCATTTACGAAGCCTTCTCGGACGGCCTCAAGAAGCGGATGTCGTCGCTCAAGGTCGGCCCTGGCACCGACCCGGACACGGAATGCGGACCCATGATCACGAAAAAGGCGGTCGAGAAGATAGATCGCCTTGTCATCGACGCGGTCGCACGCGGCGCGCGGGTCATGTGCGGCGGCTCAGTCCTGTCCGGAACTGGTTTCTTCTACCCTCCTACAGTGCTTCGCGACGTGCCAGGCGACGCAAAGATGGCGCATGAGGAGATATTCGGGCCCGTGGCGCCGATCTCGAGCTTCGACACCGAGGCTGAGGTCATCACACGCGCCAATGACACCGAATATGGGCTTGCTGCCTACATCTACACGCGCGATCTGGCGCGCGGCATGCGGGTGGCCTCCCGGATCGAGGCCGGGATGATCGCTGTCAACCGGGGGCTGATGTCCGATCCGGCGGCCCCCTTCGGCGGCGTTAAGCAGAGTGGGCTCGGCCGCGAGGGAGGGCAGCATCACGGCATTGCCGAGTTCATGGAGGCGAAATACCTCGCCATCAGCATGTGAGCGGAGAAAGCATGCAAGACGATCCCTTTCGCATCCGCGACCACGTCGCGGATTTTGACGAAATCGTGCAGGACTTCGTTGGCCGCAGCGAGGCCGCCCGCGCCACCATTGCGATGACCGCGGACGTGGCCTGCGGACCGGATCCGACCGAAACCATGGATCTGTTCTTTCCCCCGGGGAAAAGAACGGCGCTGCCGGTGCACATCTTTGTCCATGGCGGCTACTGGAGAATGTTCTCCAAGCGCGACTATTCATATGTCGCGACGACGATTACCCAGGCCGGGGCCATTGCCGTCATCCTTGATTATGCTCTGATGCCCAAGGTCCGAATGGCGACGATCGTCGACCAGGTGCGCCGCGCCAAGCAGTGGATCCTGGCCAACATCGCCGATCATGGCGGAAACCCGGCGGCCCTGACTGTCAGTGGTCATTCGGCTGGAGCACATCTTGCAACGTTTCTGTTCAACGACGAGCATACCCCCTCGAATGTAAGGGCAGCTCTTCTGCTGAGCGGGCTCTACGATTTGAAACCGCTCCAGGATTCCTTTCTCGCCCACGAGATTGGAATAACCGACGAGGAAGTCGCCATGTTTACGCCGCTCGCCTGTCGGCATGATCCTCAAACCAGGGCGGCGGTTCTGGTCGGAGCCAATGAGACGCCACCCTTCCATCAGCAAGCCGATCGATTCAAAGCAAGCTTGGTGCGGCAGGGATCGTTGGTAACGTCGCATGTGCTCCCGAACCGCAACCACATGGACAGTGTCAGAGATCTTGGCGTGCCAGGGACGGAGGCTGCTGATTGCCTGACAGAACTGATCGCCAAGGCCCGCTGACTACCCTGCCGAGATACCGCTCACCCAGCGCAGCTTGACCGCAAGCGGTCCGCATTCGCTCCGGATGAGTTCGAGGCGACATCGCGGATCCCTGCGCCACTGCGTCCAGCCGCTGGTATCCACGTCCTAAATGTCGATGCGCTGCTCGCTATCCGGATCGAACAGGTTGACGCTCGCCGGATCGACGGCAAGAAATATTGGCTCTTTGCGCCGGCCGGCAAACCTCGGCGGCAGGCGCGCGATGATCGCGTTCTCGCCGACCTGCACAGTCACCATGGTTTCAGGCCCGGTGGGCTCTACCACGTCGATCTCCCCAATGATCGAAGCTCGATTCTCCGCAACGGTTCTCAGCTCTTCAGGCCGTATGCCCAACATCACCGGTCGCTCAGAGTCCACCTGCCGGTTCCGCGTCGGCAACACGATCGATACACCGCTCGCTTGAAACCGGACACCTTCCGAATCCGGGACCAGTCGTCCGGCAAGGAAGTTCATTGCCGGAGATCCGATGAAACTTGCCACGAACATATTGGCGGGCCGTTCATAGATGGTGCGCGGATCGCCCAATTGCTGGATGTAGCCGCTTTTCATGACGGCCACCTTGGTGCCCAGCGTCATCGCCTCGATCTGATCATGCGTGACATAGACGATGCTCGTGCCGAGACGCTCGTGCAGGCGCTTGATCTCCGTGCGCATTTCCACGCGAAGCTTGGCATCGAGATTGGACAATGGCTCGTCGAAGAGGAACAGCTCCGGGTCGCGCACGATCGCGCGGCCCATCGCAACGCGCTGCCGCTGTCCGCCCGAAAGGTTGGCGGGGCGTCGATCGAGCAGATGGGAGATTTGCAACATGCGCGCGGCATCTTCCACGGCACGCGTGCGCTGGTCGGCGCCGACGCCACGCATTTCCAATCCGAAGCCGATATTCCTCGCGACCGACATGGTGGGATAAAGCGCGTAGGATTGGAACACCATCGCGATATTGCGGTCCTTGGGCGCAAGGTCGAGGACCGAGCGTCCACCGATCAGGATGTCACCGCTGGACGTGTCGTCGAGGCCGGCAATCATGTTGAGCAAGGTCGACTTGCCGCATCCGGACGGCCCGAGCAGAACCAGAAAGCCTCCGTCCTCGAGCTCGATGTCGACCCCGTGAAGAACCTGTACGGAGCCATAGGACTTGCGCACGTCCCTGATGGAAAGTGTCGCCATGCGAAACTCCTAACCTTTGATGGCGCCTGCAGTCAGCCCCTGGACCATGGTTCGCTGGACAATCGCGAAGAGAACGATGACAGGGATGATGCTGAGAATGCCGCCTGCCGCCAGAACGCCCCAAGGAAGCTGGAACTCTCCGACCATCAGTTGCAGGCCCACGGGCCAGGTGCGAGACCCCTGCCCCGTCGTGAGCATCAGGGCGAACAGGAACTCATTCCAGGCCGCGATGGCAATGAACACCGAACTTGCGACCAGGCCGTTCCGCGCAAGGGGCATGACAATACGGACCATGGCGCCAAGCCTTGTCGAGCCGTCGATGCGAGCCGCGCTCTCGAGTTCGTTAGGTGCCGAATCGAAGAACCCCTTGAGCATCCACACGAACAGCGGCAGCAGGAAACTCGTATAGGCAAGCGCTAGGCCGAAACGGCTGTCGACGAGCCCCACACCGCGCATAACAACATAAAGGGGAATGATCATCATGACTGCGGGAAACATGCGAACGACAAGATAGCCGAGCATGAGCTGATCTCGGCCTCGAAACGCGAAGCGAGAAAATGCATAGGCGGCAAGCGTGCCCGTGACGACGCAGATCGTCACCGTCAGCAAGGTAACGACGAGGCTGTTGCCTATAAGCCGTGGGAAACCCGACTGCGTCCAGATGGCGACATAATTGTCGAAGGTAACGCGGCTCGGGAGGTACTGCATCGTCTGGGTGACAATGTCGGCCTCATATTTGAGGGATGTCAGGAACATCCAGATCATCGGACCGATGCAGAACACCGTCAGGCTTGCGAGCACGATGTAGGTGGCGATGTTCGCGATCATCCGCCGGTGACGCTTGCTTTCAATCATCGCCCTGTCCTTTGGTAATCCTGGAGATGCGGATATACCCGGCCGCGAAGATCATCAGGGTCACGAACATCACCACCGACAGGGCGGATGCGTAGCCGAAATTGAACTCCTTGTAGGCAGTCTGAAAGGCGTACAACGACAGCACTTGCGTGGCATCTCCCGGTCCGCCACCGGTGAGAATGAGGAGCAGATCGGGCGAATTGACCAGACCGATGACGCGCAGGATCACTGCCGCCGCGATGACGGTCTTGAGCATGGGCAAGGTGATCAGCCTGAGCTGCGCCGCCAGGCCTGCGCCGTCGACCGCCGCTGCCCTGTAGAGATCCTCGGGAATACCCTTCAGGCCCGCGAGCAGCAGCAGCGCGAAGAATGGAAACCCATGCCAGGCCTCGACGAGAATGGTCGCCGCAAGCGCAGTATTGGGATCAGCAAACCATGCCTTGTAGGCCTGCAGGACGCCTAGCCGGACAAGAAGATCGTTGATGACTCCGAGCCGCGGATCGAGCAGCAAGGCCCACATATGGCCCGCTACGACATTGGGCAGGAAGTAGGGAAGCAGGATGAGCACGGCGAAGATTTTCGTGCCCGGCAAATCCCTGTTGAGAGCTGTCGCGGCGAGCAGACCAAGCGATAGTTCCAGCACGACCGCGGCAGCAACCCACACGACGGTGTTCTTCAATGCGATCCAGAATACCGGGTCTGACCACATCGCTAGATAATGTTTGAAGCCGACCCAGCCATCCAACCCGGGACGCGTCAGACGCATCTCGCGAAAGCTGATTGCCATGCCGTAAAGCGTCGGATAGGCGATCACGAGAAGGATAAGGGCGAGGCTGGGAAGGAGCAGCAAATACATCCAGTATCGGGTCTCGGATAGTTCGCCGAGAGCCCGCATAGGCAGATATCTGCTCGAGCTTATTATCATGAATCTGCGATGCGAAAGCACCGTCCCGTTGCGTTCTGAGCACGGCTGCACGTCCGGGGATCAGCGGAGCGCCGCCTCCAGGCCCTGGATCATGCGGTCTACTGCCTGTTCCGGCGTCGACTGACCCGTCAGCACCGACTGGAAAGCGGGATTGACGACATTTTCGGACCAGCCCGCGGCGCCGACGAAATTGTTCGGCAGGCGTCCGAACTTGAGCGTTTCCGTCGCCGCATTATAGATCGGATTGCCGGTGATCCGCTGATCCTGCAGCGCAGCGGCGGAGGCCGGAAAATAGCCGGTCCCCTCGAGCAGGGCCAGGGCAGCGTCCGTTTGGCCCCAGAAACTCACCCACCGCCAGGCAGCCTCGATATTGTCTTCCTTCATGACGCCGTTGCCGGCGTACGCGACGCGAGCGACATGCGCCTTCGGACCGGCCGGCATCGGCGCGGTCGAGAATTGTTCACCCTGCTTCATCGCACTCGAGATTTCGTTCAGCGAACCGGTATGATGCCACACCATCGCAGTCTGCCCGGTGCGGAAGGCTTCCATGATCTGACGGTAGCTGTCGTGGGGCGCGCTCGGCGGCACGACCTTTTCCTTCAGGAAGAGATCGGAATAGAACGTTATCGCCTCGATCGCCGCGGCCCTGTCGATGGCCGGCTGCCCATCCTTGACGATCGGCGAGCCGAACGCCTCCATGACATCGATGACATATTTGAAACCGCCGGCGCCGGCGCGCATGCCGAAGGCATACCTGCCCTTCGAAGGATTGGTCAGTTTGCGGGATGCCTGAAGGAATTCGTCGAAATTTCGGGGTGGCCCCGTCAGTCCAGCTTCCTCGAAATAGTCTGCGCGGTAGTACATCCAGTCAACGAAGGCGAAGGCGGGAACCGCATAAATGGCGCCATTGCTGGAAAGCCCGGTCCAGCGATTGTCGGGAAAGTTCGCCTTGCCCTCCCACCCATTCACGCGCTCGGTAAGATCGATCAATCCCTCCATCGCGGTAAGATCGGCGAAGCGCTCGGCAATCACCATGGCGGTATCGGGACGCCCGCCGGCCAGCACGGCCGATGAAACCTTGGCCATATATTCCGAGTTCGGGATGTTTTCCTGGGTCACCGCCACATCTGCATTGGCCGCCTGAAACAATCCGATGATCTTGAGTAAGCTGGCCATTTCCGACTGACTGGTGAAGTGGTGCCAGTAACTGATGGCACTCGCGGCACGGGCACCACCAATGCGCCCTGCCATCGCGAGGGCCGCCGAACCCACGAGAAACTGCCATTTGTTCAACCGCATGCGAACCTCCAAGATATCAGATCAGCAGACTGATCGATCAGTTGGAGTGTTGGGTAACATCATTTCCCAAGCCGTGCAACCGCGCCGGAGAGGCAAGCAACGACGTGTCAGACCAGACCAAGGTTCCGCTGCATGGCCGCCTGGAAATGGGACTGCAGCTTTGCTTCGGCAGCGTCGGCATTCCTGGTGCTGCAAGCCTCAAGGATGTCGAGGTGTTCCTTCAGTGTCCGGATCATGATTGGCGAGGTGAGTTTGCTGTCCAGCCGCAACAGACGTAGATAATTGTGCATGCGCCGATAGGTGCTATCGATCAAGGGATTGCGCAGCGCGCCGATGATTGCGCCATGCAGCTCTCCCTCCAGCGCATCCATCTCCTCCAGTTGCTCCTTTCCCACACCCTCCCGTTCGATGCGCCGGACCAGCCGGGAGTGCCGCATTTCCAAGGCATTCATGACGGCTTCATCGCCCTGCTCGGCAAAGACGCGAATTGCCGATCGCTCTATGATGGCGCGGAATTGGTAGGTGGCGCGCGTGAGCTCCATGCCAGGTTTTATGAACTGGATTCCGGAGCGTGGATGGATGGTGAGAATTCCTTCCGCCTCGAGCTTGCGCAGAGCGTCACGAAGCGGAGCGACGGGCACGTCAACGATCGCGGACAGTTCGCTCTGCGAAACGAATGCCCCGACCGGAACGCGCCTGTCGAACAAGCGTTCCAGAATTCGTTCGTAGGCAACATCGCTCATACGGGTGGCCGCCACCAGGGTATGAGAGATGGCTTTTGCTTTGCCCGCCACTTGCGGCACCTCCATTGATTCGGTACTGAGACATCTTAGCTGATAGATCAGTGCGTTATACTAAACGATCAGAAAGCCCCTGTGATGAGCCTTTCGCATTTTCGTATAACCCGATTTCAGTTCGCCCGCGACCGGGTAATCGGGGACAGTCAGGTTCGAGCCGACGATGTAAACGTCGCTGCGCTGGAACTCGTTTCGAAAAGTGGTGAAGTGGGACTGGGCTTCATCCAGACGCTCTTCAATCCCCTGCCCGACCAGACTGAGATCGAGACCGTTTTCGAAAACGAGGTTTGGCCGGGGCTGAAAGGACATAAGGCGATCGCGCTGGTTCATCGTGTGAACCGCCCGCGCGGTGGCAATCAGCGGGCGTACTCCCTGCCTTTTCATGAAGCGATCCAGGTGGCGCTTTGGGATCTTGCGGCAAAGGAAGCTGGCCTACCCCTTCACGTGCTGCTCGGCAGTCGTCGCAACCGTGTGAAAGCCTACGCCAGTGGCCTCGATTTTCACCTCGACGACGATGCTTTCGTCTCCTTGTTTTCCCACGCGGCGTCGCTTGGCTATTCCGCTTTCAAGATCAAGGTCGGCCACCCGGATTTCGATCGCGATCTGCGGCGCCTGGAGCTGTTGAAAACCTGCGTGCCGGCAGGCTCGGAAATCATGATCGACCCGAACGAGGCGTGGACCTCGAAGGAAGCGCTAATGAAATTGGTGGCGATCCGCGATGCCGGCCACGATCTTCTCTGGGTCGAGGATCCAATCCTGCGTCACGACCACGAAGGATTGAGAATGCTCAGGCAGGCAATGACATGGACTCAGATCAACAGCGGCGAGTATCTGGATCTTCAAGGCAAACGGCTTCTTCTGGAAGCCCACGCAGCCGACATCCTGAATGTCCACGGTCAAGTCACCGATGTTATGCACATTGGTTGGCTGGCCGCCGAGCTCGGCATCCCGGTCAGCATCGGCAACACCTTTCTGGAGATCGGCGTGCACATGGCGGTCGCGCTGCCGGAAGTCGAATGGCTGGAATATTCGTTTCAGAACTTCGATCATCTGGTGGAACAGCCCATCGAAATCCGGGACGGCTACGTCTATGCGCCCGATCGACCTGGCCATGGATTGGTACTGTCCGAAAGAGCGCGCGGCGAATGGATGAGACCAAGGCGCCTGATACGGTCGGAACTGGGTACCGCGCCAGAAAATGCACGCCTCCCTGGCAAGTGAGTGAATGACCGAGCCAGCTTGGGAGTTGGCGATGCATGGCACAATTCACGCCACCTCGAAGACCACATGTCCGAAGAACGTGCCGACACGATGCGCGCGATCATCTCCTGGGGCGCTACGCGGAGTTGTTCGGCTACGACGAGCCGTCGAAGCAATTCGACCTCGAGAACCCGGCGTGAGCGAGTTCGCAGGGCTGTCTTCTCAGGAACATTCCATGATTTCGATCGAACAGGCTGCCAATTAATTTGGGCATCGTCCTGCCGCGCGGGTCCGGGATCGGGTTCCTCGGTGCTGGAATTATGTTTCTCAAGAAGGAACTGAACGTGTGCGACCTCAATACTGCGCCGACCCGCTGGTCTTCCGCCGCGTTCGGCGTCCTCGCCAAGCCCGCCGGACGCTCCTCGCCGCGGTCGCGGCTGGTTAACCGAGTTCGAGCCCAGTTTCTCGTCCGTGTGGTCTGCCGCAATCCCGACGTCGGCATCGGTCATCTGAGCCTTCGGCGCCTCGACCGCCCCGATCTGAAGAGCACCCGCGCGTTTCGAGGTAACGTCCAGCAATCGGCGACAACCCGCAACCAATGCCGGTTGAAGCTGTTGTGGGACGGCTCGGCCTCGAGCCTGCGGTTTCGGCAGCGCGATAGTCTAGGGCGTCGAGACCTTGATAGAGTGTCGAAGATAGCTTCCGGCCTGGTTTCCACCGCCATACGAACTGCGGCGGGTGATCAATTGGCTGTCACATGAACCAGCTCATGAGCATTCCGACCATGCACATCGCCATAGCGATCGTGGAGGCCCATCCCAGCCAGCGCAGCCAGCCCTTGACGGTGAAGTCGCCCATGACCTTTGGCTGGGCTGTCATTATCATCATGACCGTCATGACCGGAACGGCGACGACACCGTTGACGACGGCTGTCCAATACAGCGCCTTGATCGGATCGATTGGACCGAACGTGATCGCTGCTCCGAGCCCCGTGGCCGCGGCAAGAGTGCTGTAAAACGCCACAGCCTCCCCAGGTCTGCGCGACAACCCCACGGGCCATCGTCTCGCCTCGCCAATGGCGTAAGCCGCCGCGCCGGCCAGGATTGGTACCGCCAGCAACCCTGTCCCGACGATGCCGAAAGCGAAGATAGCAAAGGCAAAATCGCCGACGATCGGCCGCAGCGCCTCGGCCGCCTGAGCGGATGTCTCGACGTCGGTGATGCCGGCTTTGTTCAAGGTCGCCGCGGTCGCGAAGATGATCGCCAGCGCGATGACGTTGGAGAATGCCATGCCTATGAGAGTGTCGGCGCGTATTCGCGAGAACGCGTCGACCGCCTGACGTGGAGCCCTCAACAACGATTTTCTGCGATGATTTGCGTGGACCTCTTCGGCCTCCTCTGACGCCTGCCAGAAGAAGAGATAGGGCGAAATCGTCGTGCCGAAGATAGCGAGAAGCGTAGTGAAGAACTCGTTGCTCCAGACAATTCGCGGGACCAGCACGCCACCCAGTGCTTCGGCCCAGGGAACTTGCACAGCAAACACGACAGCGACATACGAGAACAGGCTCAACGTCATCCATTTCAAGATGAGCGCGTAGCGATCGTAGTTCACGAAAACGATTCCAATTACGCAAATGGCTGCGAACAGGACGACATAGAGAACGGTCGGGCCGCCGATTAGAAGCTTCGTCGCATCGGCCATGGCGCTGAGATCGGCGCCGATGTTGACGGTATTTGCGATGAACAGAAGAGTTACGATGGACTGTAGAAGCCAATTCGGATAGTGGCGGCATAGATTGCCTGCGATGCCGTGGCCGGTGGTCCTTCCGATGCGCGCACTGATTTCCTGAATCGCGACCATCAGAGGATAGGTCAGCAGCATCGTCCATCCGATTGCGAACCCGAGTTGGGCCCCCGCCTGGCTATAGGTGCCGATCCCGGATGGATCATCGTCCGACGCGCCAGTGATGAGGCCCGGCCCCAGTCTGCGGAGGATCGTCTTCTTCACGGGAGAGACAGATGAACTCGGTCGATTTTTCTTGGAAGCCGCCAGCTCATCCATTGCGTCGGGTCCACAGAGCAAAGCCAGCAGCACCAGTAGCTGCCGCGATTTCGCCAATACCAATACCGTAGAAACGTGCCACTTTGGCGGAGGATCTCCGCCCTCCGAAGGCAGAAGTTACAGGTTCGAATCCTGTCGGGTGCAGCATTGCCGCAGTTCGTTTGCGACAACTATTCCTGCTGGAATTGACAGGGCCAATCTTCAGGCCTCGTCAAGCCAGAAGTCAACTCGGTCCGGGCGTCTCCGCAAGCCATGTTGAGCTGCCACTGGGACAGACCCACCGAATTGGAAAGGTCGAGGCCCTCGATACGGGTCAGAAACAAAAAAGCGCGGTCAAAGTCTACCGGCGCGGTGAACGTCGCTCCTCGGAAGTCCGCCCGTGCGAGATTGGCAAACGAGAAGCGGCTGCCGCTGATATCGGCGTCATGGAACTGCGCACGCCCCAATTCTGCCTTTGTGAAATCAACATTGGTCAGATTGGCGTCCTGGAAATTCGAGCGCTGCATTTCCGCGCTCGCAAACACAGCGCCCTGCGCGTCCATACGGCTGAAGTCGGTCCTGTAGGCCTCGATTCTGTCGAACCGGGCGCCTTTGGCGGTCGAGTCGGCCAGGGAAGCACGCACAAGCGTTGCCTTCTCAAGATTTGCGGCAACGAGATTGCTGTTCCTGAGGTCGGTCGAAGTGAAATCAACACCGAACAGGTTCGCCCCGCTCAGGTCCTGTCCTTCTAGGATGAGAAGCTTCTTGTCACACTCGCGCCAATTGACGCCAGGCGTCGCGGCTGCGTCGCAATTTTGAGCGGCAGTGGCGTTCTGCCAAGCAAACACAGTGCAAAGCGCTAGAACCAAGCCGGATGCGCCGTAAGCTCTGATTCGCCTCAAAGTCATTGTTGCTGGACCTCTGCTACTCGCCGACACTCAACCTTACATCTGCTGACACACGAGCCACGGTGACCACCGCGGTCACAGTTAGCGCATTTCTCATATTCACGATTTGATGTTGATCAACCGATCAACCCGCGCGTGGGGCGCGATTTGCGAGCGCCTCCCCATATCATCGCCGGTCCAGCAGAGCGCCCTGAAAGAATCGCCAGCCCGAAAGCGGACTATAACGCTAGCATCGACTACGCGCGCGCAGAAGCAAGCCGTGAAAACGTGGTTGTGAAGATCATCGAGTAGCGTGCCGGCTAAGCGTATCTCTAGGGAGCGAGGATGATCACGCCGCCAAGACGACACGGCGTGCCGATCGCGAGATACTGCCAGGAGGCCATGGGGCCGGGATTCCAAGCCATCGTAGGTTGCCTGCTTGGGCCGGATGGACGCGAGGCGAAATCATGCAATCCCCGCGACGGCTCATCGCCGCCGACAATATGGACCCAGAAAGAGAGGCGAGGACGGAAGCGGAGCTTGCGATTGCCGAGCGATGGTCTTCTTGCTCGTCGGTCCTCTCTAGCGGGTTCCCGGGAGGGCGATGCAAAGCTAAGTCTCTGCGCGGCGACGCCACCACGTGAGCCCGCAAGCGAAGACCCAGTTGAAATAGATGAGGGCGATAACCGGCCCGGCCAGGGGACCTTGCAGGTGCCAATAATCAAGGAAGTACCGTGCGCCTTCTGATAGCGTTCCATACGCCGTACCTACGAGCACGACGCATGCGGTAACAAGCAATCCGTTAGCGATATGGAGTGAAGGTATAGTGCGCAGTGCGTTGAGCCAAGCGGCAAACGAGACCGCAGCTAATGGCAGGCAACTCAACGCGCCCGCGATCCACCCGTGGCCAGCGCCAGCCAACGCGATGAAACCGAACAGCAGCAAGGCGCCGAACAGCGAGGCGATGACGTATTTCATGCGTCTAGTTCCGGGACTCCGAGTCCTTCTTAGCTACGGCCATCCCATTCTCCTCGCGGAAATCCTTTAGCGAAGCGTGCCGCAAATCCTATTCACCGCGCAAGTACTTTACGCGGCCAGCCCGTACTTGCCAGGATGCGACCTCTAGGAGAAGCCGTCAGCTAATTTCTTTGTCCAGCTTGCAATCGCGAGCCCGCACGCGATGCCGACACAATCGGCAAACCAGTCGAAGATATCCATGTCGCGACTTATTATTTGCATGCCCTGCAGTATCTCGATCGCGCCGCCAGTAAGGGCGAGAAAAACTATCAGCCTTGCTCTGTGCTCTGGCCAACCAAGACTGCCGATAGCCGTCAACACGACGAACGCTGCGGCGTGATTGAGCTTGTCATCGTGAGAGGTGAACCCGAAACCAAAATTCTGCAAAAGCCACACCGGTGAGAGCGCGAGCACGAGGACACCGGCCAGTGTGACCAGAAAAGCAATCCTTGCCACGATGGGAAAAGGTCTCGCACGCAACAAATCAGGCCACTCCTTTTATCCGAACCTAGGACGCCGCTACTTCGAACATAGCCATCCGCACGTGGCGGCACATTGGGGAACAGAGTCCATTGCCGCAGATGGCTGGGAAAAAGGTAAATTGGAATCTCGGTAGGCTTCTGCGTTTAATACGGCAGTATCAGGGCGGGCGTCAGAAGCGGGCTGCGATCGGTGCCACCGACCAATGCAGCAATCGGAGGGGGAGTTTGCTGCGCGTACCGAACCGGCCACCCGGTTGTTCACCAACGGCGGCCGCGCCAGCAAGAGCTGCAGCGGAAAAACCAAAACGAGCTGCTCGGGCGGCAGCAGCGACAAGACAGCCGCAACCGCAATCAAGTCGCGGGGCGCCTCGGAGATCCCTGCGTCCGAAAATCAACGATTCAGCCACGGTCAGCCCGTGAGGCGCGCACGAAAGAGCGTGGAGCCGTCCGCCAGGCGCGACCTCGAAATATCCCGGAATCCAGCCTCGGTCATCCACGCGCGATACTGACCTTCAGTGTACGATTCGCCGTGGCGATAGAGGTTCAAGAAAGTGACATTCAGAAAGACACCCTCAGGCGGGCCGAGGCGGTCGTCATCGACGACACCCCACCCCGCAATTGCGATCTCGCCTCCGGGTGTGAGGCAACGTGCCGCGTTCAGGATCGAACTGCGCGCCTGGTCCGGCGGAGGCACCTGGACGACGGCCTTCAGGATCGCCAGATCGTGCCGACCGATCGATGGAGCGACAGTTATGTCCCCCTCTTCGACGACCACGTCGTCTGCACCGTATTCTGACAGGATCGCTGGCGCGACCGCTGCGACCGTTGGGAGCTCCATCAGCGTCGCCGCAATCTGCGGCCACCGCTCCCGAAGTCCGACAAGAATGGTCCCGGAGCCCCCGCCGATGTCGATCACCGAACTGATCGCCGAGAGGTCCATCTTCCGGGCCAAATGTCGGCCGAAAATCACCCCGCCCGGTGCGAGCCTGCGGCTGAAAGCCGCCGCGGCCTCGGCCCGCGCTTCGGAGAAGTCGTGCAGCGCAGCCGGCCGGTTCTGTCGCAGCGACTCTGCCGTCAGCAAGTCGGCTCCCCAGAGCTCCCGCAGGAGGGCATGATCGCCGCCGCGATAGGTTGGCTTGGACGCGTCGAGGAAGGCTGACGCTTCGGCTCCGTTGCGAAATTGACCATCGTTGACTTCGAGAAGACCAATGCTGGCGAGCGCGTAGAGGAGCCGCGACAGACGATCGGGCTCGACTTGGAGCGCGGCCCCAAGGCCGTCAGCGGTCACCGCGCTGCTCCCGAGCCGGGTGAAGATGCCGAGGTCCAGCCCGGCGCGAAGCGCCAAGGCCGCGGGCACCGCTGCGATCAGTTTGTCGATCCGATCAGAACCAACCATGCCACATCTCCTTGCGCAATCCAGGACCGAGTTTGAGGCTCGGAAGATCGGATTGGACCGAGGCGGCGCTGTCCTCACCTATCCAAGCTGAAGAGTTGTGCGACCGACCGTGAAAAACACGCCGCACTCTACAGCACGACCGGTCTATCAGGCATTGCACCACGCCAGTGGCGTGGAATTGGGTTGGGCTGTACCCGGTGCGCGGGTTTGTGAAAGATCATACCCGCGCCGCTGCTTAGCTACTGAAATTTGGGACTTCAAAATGCCGTTCAAACGAGCCGTCCATACCATTCCGATCTTCATCGCGGTGACTTTCACCAGATCCTGGCTTCGCAGCGCGCCACCGGAAAGAAGATATCGATAGCCGTTGATGGTCATCCAGTGCGCGCGCGCTAGATGCGTCTGCCAGGCTGTGAAGGCCCGCTCCGGCTCCTTGTCCGAATCCACGTGCAGAACGATCCTAGAAACTTCCCTCCAATCGGCCCCTTCGTCAGAAGCATCAAGCAGGCGGATAAAGGTAAGCAGGTGCTCTTCGTCGTAGCCAGGCGCCTCGTCGGCAACGTCGGTGTCTAGCAAGGGCTTGAGCATGGCCCAAGAGAAAAACGCACCCGTGGCAAAGCGTCAAGCGAGAAAAGCTCGCCAGAACGCTATCGTAATCACGATCAGATTGCGCACCAACTCCGGATGCTGGATGGCCGTTCTGAAGCGCCGAGGCACCCGAACAGCCGGGGATGTCTGCCTGGCGATGCCGAGGGCGCGAGAGTTCGGCGATATCATCGCCGCTGCTTCCGCGGGCTCATGCGCGTGTCGCGCAGACCGGTCCGGCTGTAGCCTTCGACGTCAATGGGACGCTGACCTGGCACTTCTCAGACAGCGGGCCCAGTGATCTGGGCCTCGTTCCTGCCGCTGCCGATCGGTGGCATTGTGTCGGACCTCGACCCCGCCGAATAAGCTGCTGTTGCATTGCTTCATCAGCAGGCTGCCGACCTCGAGCGCCTCCCAACCTTGTCTGGAGCTGATGAAAGCGAAGCGTGCCGGTTGATATTTGCAACGAATGAGGTTTGTTGGCGGAAACGACGAATTGTTTGCCTGATTCCGAAATAAACAGCTCATCCGTTTCAACGCGTGCCATTAGACAAGAGGAAAACTCGATGAACGTTTCTCCGGACCGAAACAACCAGGCTGATCTCACATCAATTACGGCCGACATCGTTTCCGCCTACGTGTCGAACAATCCCTTGCCGGTCGGCGAGTTGTCGAAGCTGATTGGGGACACCTATGTTGCTTTGCAAGGGATCGGCACGCCTGTCGTTCCGGCCGCAGTCAAGCTGGAGCCGGCGGTGTCGATCAAGAAATCAGTGTCACCTGATTTCATCATCTGCCTGGAAGACGGGAAGAAGTTCAAATCCCTCAAGAGGCACATCGGAGTTCATTACAATTTAACGCCCGACGCGTACCGCCAGAAATGGAGCCTGCCGTCCGACTATCCGATTGTGGCGCCGAACTACGCAGCCACCCGCTCGGCTCTTGCGAAATCAATTGGGCTCGGGCGCAAGGCGGCGCCCGCACCAGCAGCGGCAGAAAAACCAAAACGAGCTGCTCGCGCCGCGGCGGCGACAACAACCGCAACGGCCGTCAAGTCGCCGGTGAAGAAGGCGCGCAAGGCACTCGTCAAAGCGTAGCGTGCTGCACCCGATAAGGAGCTCCAAGCAGTGTCGTACCTGAACGTGGCGAAGCCCGCCTTTTGCGACGGGGCTCCGTGTTGGGGCGGATCACTCTGCGGCGCGGCGGGAAAATGATGAGCGAGAACTCGTTTTTTGTCTGGGTATCGACCACGCTTGCATAAATCGGAGCAGGAAAGCTTGGATCGTCGAGCTTGACCGAGTGATATTCGCGGCTTTCGCGACGTCTTCCATGCGGTGCCGACGCGCTCGTTCTGATTGACCTGCTTCCGGCCCGCTCAGATGAACCTCGCGGGTAGGGTGGAGGCGCTGGCCGGCTTCGGGCTTAGCACGGGCGACATTGCCTGCGTGCTCGCCACAGACGAGCAGGTTTAAGGCGACCTATGCCCATAAGCTCGAGAGCGGCGCCATCAAGGCCGACGCACGGGTCGCCGAGAACCTATACCGCAAGGCGAGCGGTGAAGGTCGAGGGCCGTCACTGAAGCAATCTTCTGGCTGAAGACCAGGGCGCGCCGGAAGGAGACGTCGATCCATGAGCTAGAGGGAGACACATCAGTGACCTTCGTCACCACCTTCAGCGCTGGTCCAGCTTCTTCGCAGTCTCCCGCTGCTTCGATTCGATCTCGTCCAGTACTGCTTCTGGCGCAATGTCTCTCTTAATCTCGCCGACTTCTATATCGCTTAAGGCTGGTTTTACACTCAACCGATCCGCAATTGAATCGACAAGTTCAGTAAGCTTTGTGAGTTCGTGCTCCGTTAGCAGGCTCACCTGAAGGTCCAGATCCGCCCGTTTATCTGCGGCAACTGACATCCGGTTTTGGCTGATCAGTACAAAGGTCGAGAGGAATATGGCCTCGACGGAAGCTACCATAGCCAATATCACGAATGTCGGATCAAATGGCGGAGTGATCGGTATCCAGCCCAAGTTCAAGACGATCCAGCCGCCATACACGGCCAAGTGAAGGTACACGAAACGCATACTGCCCGTAAAAGAAGTAATCGCCTCAGCGATTTTCTCTTCCAAAGTTGCATCGCTTGCTTCCTTCGCCCGGCGCTCCTCAATCGCTTGGATATTGCGTATCAGTGTTTGGCTGAGTTCAGTCGGAGGTGGCGGAGGCAACGTTGGAGAATCCATGGAACACCCGTTGGATAGCTATCGGTACTGCCACTCAGGGCAACGTACAAAATCATGGATATTCGACTTTGTTCCCGACTAGAGCCATCTAATCATTGGCTCCGCTTTTTACCGGGGCCCGGGGTCTTAGACGCTTGGCGCCACCAAACGGTGGTTTGCAGTTTGCGCACCCTTGGGGAGGTCAAGTTGCCGAGCGCAGTGGTGTCTCCACGCGGCGGTAAGGCCGCTCGGGACTGGGCATCGAGGCTCAGCGCACCGCGGTCGTCCAGGGGGTGCTACGGCCCTCTGTTTAGGGCTCGGAGTGCCCGATGTCCGGTTCCGCCTCTACATCGTGACGCGTGCCCCTCATGGGAACATCGCCCAGGACCGATGAGCACCACGTGCTGCAGCCTTCCGACTGATCCTTCCCGGCAACCGCCGTCACGACTATACCGAATGCAAGCGAAATGGCGAGGGCGACACCCATTGGGAGATGATGCATGCCTGCCCGCCTACCGAGCGCTTGGAAGACGGTCGATGGAACGTTTGGAGATAGTCCCATCACCGCCTCAACATGCCTAACGAACCGTTATGCGGCTGGCGGCACGGTGCTGCTTGATCGAACCATCGTCGCAGGCGGGGGTTCTGCCCAAGACAACAAAAGCCCGCCGACCGAAGCCGACGGGCCAAGTGCAACCAACAGCTGATCACAATTTGCTGTCTGGCCGGAGTACAGGCACCAACACGCGAAAGGGCCGAAAGTTCCGCAGATGCTAATATACAACATGTGCGAGGCTGGCCCGGAATTCCGGTGGGAGATCCGACCCGGCGGAACCTTTCAGAGCCGCATGCCTTGTCCCTTTTGGATGAAGGAGACGACAAATGAGCCTTGACATAGGAAAGGTCGCCATAGCGTTGCTTGGCCTGCTTGCCTACAAGAACAAGGACAAGATCGGCGAGCTGATCGCGGGAAAGAGATCGACAGATCCCAATAGTGCCGGCTCGCCCGGCGGCCTCGGCGACATCCTGGACGGCCTCAGGAATGCAGGTGCCGGCGACCAGGTTGATTCGTGGGTAAGTAAAGGATCAAACCGACCCGTTCAGCGGGAGCAGGTTGAAAAAGCAATCGACCCGCAAACGTTGAACGATCTGGCCGAGCAGACCGGATTGTCCCATGACGAGCTTCTCGATCGGCTCACAAGAGAACTCCCTGACGCAGTGGACAAGCTCACTCCCGACGGCCAGTTGCCACCGAGCAAAGGTCCAAGTCTCCTGGACGAGGTCCCAAGGACTGGTCGCACTTAGCGCCACCTCGCCACGACATGTCAGGTCATCCCGGGTCGCTATCGCTCGCGGCCCTTCGCGAACGCGGCTTTGAATGCCGCAAAGGTCTCTGGCGGAACACCCTCAAACTCGTACCGCTTGCCGCTGGCCACGAACCACACCGAAAGTACCTTCCGCTCGGGATCGTACTCCGTTTTGCGAATCGAGGTAGAGGGCATAAAGGATCAACGAGCGGAAAAGCCGTCGCGTTCCTCGTCTTTGATGGCGGGGCGCAAAGGAAGCCCGGCGGCGCGACCGTCCCTCTAGTTCAGCGCCGGCGGCTGCCCTGGCCTGAAACTTTTCAGAGCGGCAGCGATGCCCATCATGATGGACGGGTCAGGAAAGTCGAGCAAGCGCAACGTGCCCGGCTCCTCGCCGCAAACGCAACGGATTGGCACGATTTGGTAGTCATCGTCGAACGGCGTGCCGCAGCCGTTTGCAAGAAAATCATATTCCGGGAAGCAGGCCTTCAGGAATGCTTCGACCTCGCGCAACACCGCTTCGGACCGAGCCCCTGAAGGTGGCAGGATGACGAAGCTATCGACCTCGTCGCTTGCCGGAGTACCGGAAGTATTGATGGCAGTAAGCATGAAGAACCCGACATAGCTCCTGGCGACTTTGGAACCAAACGCGGCATCTCGCGCGTTCCGTGAGGCTGCCCGCCGCCGTATGCCGGCGGCGGGCGCATCGTCCGCTACCATGATTGGCGGCTGTACCAGTCATCGACGTCGGATCGGACCCTGTCCTTTTCGATGCCGTAGCGTTCCTGAATTTTGCCTTCGAGCTGGTCACGCTTTCCGGCAATTAGATCGAGATCGTCATCAGTGAGCTTGCCCCACTGTTCTTTAACTTTGCCTTTGACCTGCTTCCAGTTTCCTTCCACGCGGTTCCAGTCCATGGTTTTCTCCATCAGGCGGGATCGCCATAGTTACGAAACGATTGTCACCGGTTTTGGTTCTACGAAACGAAAGGCTTCCCGATCAGTTGCTTGGATCGGCTGAACGCAAAAAGCCCGCCGCACCTTTTCGGCACGGCGGGCTTCAGGTAGAAAATCAGTCGTAGATCTTAAAAGTTTTGCGGGTACCTGGATCAACCAGGACGGTTCGTCCCTCGGCAACTACATAGCGGTACTGAACGTCCGGCACTTCGTAAAGCTCTGACTGTGTCGGGCAGAGCGGTGCCAATGTTGAGCTCAGCACAGGGAAGGCTCAGGGATGCTATCGGCTTCTTCTTTACATATTCCCGGATCACCATGTCTTGCTCAGGCTGAATGATGACGTCCTGAGCGGCGGCGGTTCCGATACCTACGAATAGAAAGATTCCTGTGGCAGCAGATAAAAGTTGCTTTCCCATATAGCAATCCTCCAGCGAGGCAACCTTCCGCTACGGTGCTTGATGCTTCCGTGCGAGGCTACTTACCTAAACGGGCAGAAGGACTTGTTGGAGCGCTCCTCGCCTGGGCCATATCCAAGGGCCTCAAGCTCGCTGATCTCTTGGGCCGGGGGCATGGTGCCGATGCGGTCCCAGAACGCCTTTCGCTTCTCCGCCAGCGGGTCAGCCTTTGGATCGAGCTTGTCGCCCACCTCTTTTCGCCAGCTGAGCTTGTCGGCGTCGGTGTGGATGTAGGGCAGCTGCTGCGCACGAAGCGTCGCCGGCCCGACATACACATGACTTGAGCGGGTCGATCGTCTGCGCCAGGGCCTCCAACGTATACGGATAGTCTTCTGGCGCCTCCGTGAAGCTGAACCCGGGCAGATCGGGCGCGACGACCCGTGCCACTTCCGCCAGCGGGTTGATGACGTCGCGGAAGCTGTACGATGAGCTGGGCTGGCCGTGGAGCAGCAGGACACCGGGCGCATCGCGCCGCCCCGCCTCGCGATCGAACAAGTTCACCCCGTCCACTTCGACCGTATGATGCTTGGCTTTATGAACGTTCAGCATGGCCGTTTTCCGTCTTTGGTTTGCAGCGAGCGAAGAAACCTGATAAATCGGTCAATCCGGTTACGTTTTGTAACCATGTAACGGAATATTAAAGGTTAAGTTCCCTGTCGCGCGATCCCACGGCCTGGGTGCCAGAGCACTTCATAGGCGGCCACGCCGCCCTCGACCTTTCGAACGCCGTGTATGACCGGCGAAACCCGCCCCTGCACAATGAACTCTTCAACTCCCCTCGCGATATCGGGACGTGGTTGCTCGCCGCGGGGTTGGCAGACGAACAGGAAGCAGTGGCCGTTGCCGAGATACGGGATCGGCACTTCCTCCACGAAGTTCGTGACATACGGGAATCGTCATACGCGCTCTTCGACGCGATCGCCTCAAATCTGGAGCCTCCCTCGCAACCGCTTGGTCTTTTATGCTCACGCGCCGCAAACAGGTTGGGAGCCCAGCAAGTCGCGTGGGATGGGACACGGCTCGCTCTGGCGTCTGATCAATGGGAAGACCCAGCCTTGGTGACCGCATTCCTTGCGTTCTTGTCCATCGAGGCGTTTTTTACGCTACCCCGCGCAAGGCTCCGCGTGTGCCCACGATGTGGGTGGCTCTTCGTAGACATCTCACGGGGCGGAAAACGTCGCTGGTGCAATATGCGGGTTTGCGGGAATCGCGAAAAGGTAGCCCGCCATCGGGGCCAAGTGGCATCGTACGAGGTAAGATGACAACGCATCCCGCGCCATGGCCTCATTCGTCGCATATTGTGGGCTCCGGATTCAAACATCATGGCGCGTCGTTGTGCCACCGGCGAGCTCGGCGCGAGCTGACTATTCGTTTGTTACAGGTTTGTTGAGGTTTCCCCCGGCACCGAAGGTGTCCCCGGATGCCAGTTCGCAGAGCTGGCGATCAGTGCAGCAAAGGCAAAGACCAAGCTTGCACCGCTGATGCCTGCCCAGCCGGCCTGGGCCCAGCATACTCCAGCGAGACTGGAGCCGGCCGACCCACCCAAGAAGAACAACCCGGTGAAAAGCGCATTCATGCGTCCGCGCGCCTCCGGTCGGACTGTGTTGATGGCGATGCGGCCGAGCACCTGGTCGGCGACAGTACCGAGATTAAGCAGAACCGCCCCAATGGCCAACGCCGCGAGCGACAGCCAGGGGAAGCGATCCGCCTCCCAGAGACCCCAGCCGCCGGAAGTTGGCAATCCGATGAGCACGACGCCGATGAAAGCCGACAGGTGTGCAAATCGCGTTGCGCCATCTGACCAGCCTCGATCGGCGATCCGGCCCGTGAAAGGCGCAATCAACGCAGCGGGTATGCCGACCAGTGCGAAGGCTGCAATGCCAATCTGGTCGAGCCCGAATGGTGGCTCAGCAAGCCTCAGGGCGACCGCCGTCCAGAAAATATTGAAGGCAGCCATCAGCAGGAACTGATAAAGCACGCGACGGCGCAGCAATGGCTCTTCACGGATCAGCTTCCAAAGCGATCCGATGAGAGCGCCGTACTGAAGACCGGTCGCCGGGCGATGAGCCTTGACAACGCGCGCAAGGATCAGGCCGAGCACAGCAACCAATACGGCCATGATACCATAGAATGCACGCCATCCAAGAAACTCGGCAGCCAGGCTTGCGGACGGGCGCGACAGGAGGACGCCCACCACGATGCCGCTCTGCACCGTGCCCACGATGCGGCCCCGATCTTTTTCCGCCGCCAGTCTCGCGATGACCGGAACGAGCATCTGCGCGACCGTGGAGGTGATGCCGACGGAGGTCGAGGCGACAAGAAAAAGTGCCGCCGTTGGGGCAAGCGCGCTGGCAATCAGCGAAAGCACCATGAGGACAAGTGTCAGCCCGATAAGCCAACGGTTCTCCATCAGATCGATGAGCGGGACCAGGAAGATCAGTCCGGCTGCGTAACCAAGCAGTGTGACGGTCGGAACCAACCCCGCCATTTCCGGACCAACCTCGAATGTAGTCCCAATCAAGCCGAGCAACGGTTGAGAGGCATAGAGGCTCAATACGATTGCGGCGATGGCGGCGGTGAAAACTGGGACCAAGCGGCCCTCGGTGGCAGAGGCATTGCTTCTGCCAGGGTAATCGAGAGATGACGTTCCGTGTCTGCGCCGTGGCACGAGTTGGAAGATCAATTGGGAGACCGACATCGGAGATACCCTCTTTGCGAGAAAATGGCCGAAGGCGTCGATGAGATCAGGCGGCCGCGGCCGCCCCGCGCGACGCTGCAGCAAGTTCCTCGAAAAACTGATGCAACGTGCGGGGCTGGCGTCCGAGGATGGCACGCAAGGTCAGGCTGTTTCCGGCGGAACCGAAGTCGGAATAGGACTGAAATACCCGTTCGAGCTGAGCAAGCTGCTCCCCCCGGAAGGGCGGCTTCGCGACAGCGGTCCATTGCTCGAACGTCACCTCGGCTGCCTCCACGGGCCGGCCAAGGGCGACGCTCATCATCCCCGCAATTTCAACGCGATCGTGCATACTTTCTGCCGCAAGCTCGAAAGAGCCGTAGGCGAGCCGGTCGGACGTCAGGGCCTCGGCCGCCACTTCGGCGACGTCGCGGTAGTCGACACGCGCCAGGCGCGCCGTTTTCGCAAACGGCTCGGCAAAGACGCCGGTTTCCACCACGCCTTTCCAAGCAGCTGCCATGTTCTGAAACAGCGTCGCCGGATAGAGGATGGTGTAATCCAAATTCGCGCGGAGAATGGCCTGCTCAACGGGCAGCTTGCTTGCGTGGTTTGCAAGTCCGTTCGCCGGGTGGATAACTGAAGAGAAAACGAACTTGCGGATACCGGCACGCTTTGCGGCCTTGACCATGGTTATGCCTAGGTCCGCTTCATCGGCCACGAACGGCGGTCCGACATGATAGACTCCGTCGACGTTTCTCAGCGCTGCCTTTAGGCTCTCCGGATCTCGAAGGTCACCTGAAGCAATTTCGGTCGCTCCGCTCGCGCGTGCCGTCGCAGCAGCGTACTCACTGCGGACCAACGCCCTCACCGCTATGCCCCGCCGGGCAAGCTCGGCCGCGACGAAGCCGCCGCTGCGGCCGGACGCACCGACAACCAGAACAGTTCGTTTCTTGGGTTCTGACATGAGTTCTTCCTTTCGTAGCGAGGTGGCGTCCCTGCCCCATCGAGTGAAATATCGAGTTCCGCTTTTCGGATGGTAGGCGCGGAAAATGTGATATGGTCTCTCTAAATTTGAGAGATCATCATGGGCGGATTTCGAGACATTGAGGCGTTTCTCGCTGTCGTGGAGCGCGGCAATCTCTCAGCCGCGGCGCGGCACCTCAGCCGCTCCTTGCAATCTGTCAGCCGGTCGCTTGCCGCGCTTGAAACCAGCGTCGGCGTCGAATTGGTCCGCCGAACCACCCACAACACGCAAACGACTGAGGCAGGCCACGACTTTTATCGACGGGTGAAACCGGCACTGTCTGAGATTGTCGAAGCAAAGGCCGAAGCCGGCAAGCGCAGTGCCGAACCTTTCGGACTCCTAAGAGTAGGAGCGCCGGTGCTCTTCGGCCCTACTTACCTGGTACCCGTCGTGGCCCGCTTCATGGAGCGCTATCCGAGGATCGAGGTCGACCTCAAACTGTCGGACCGATTCGTCGATCTCATTGAAGATGAACTCGACCTTGCTGTTCGCATCGGGGAACTCCGCGACTACGATCTCAAGGCCCGGCGCCTTGGAGCGATGCGTCTCGTCATTTTCGGCGCTCCGTCGTATTTCGCCACGTACGGGCGGCCACAACATCCGAAGGAGCTAGCGAACCATCAGTGCATCTTCCGCAACACCGACCGCGATGCTGGAAAATGGCAATTCCTGGAAGCCGGCAAGCAGCTGAGCGTCAATGTGGGTGCGCGATTTCACGTCGACAATGCCGCCGCAAGCCATGCGGCGGTCGCTGCGGGGTTGGGCATCGGTCGGGTACCACTCTGGCAAGTAAGAGACCTGGTAGACGACGGGGCGGTTGAGGTTATCCTGGCAGCGTTCGAACAACCGCCGATCCCGATTCATGTGGTGTGGCCAGCGACCCGGCTTCCACTTGCCAAGATGCGCGTCTTCATCGACTTCCTGGTTCAGAACCTAGTCATTGGGGACAGCGAGCGAAATTGAACCGACATCTGATTTTCTGTTAAGCCTGCCGCCGTTTGTCGCCTTCAGGAGCTCTTTCGAACTAGACTAGGCTGATCGTGCCTCGTACCGGCGGACGCCGAAAAAGCGTTTCGACGCGCCTAGAGACTAGGTGATCCGCGCTGCGAGAAGGATCAGCAGCCGCCTCCTGGCGTGTCTTGGCGATACATGAGGTTACTCTGCAGCAGCCCGTACAAGCTTCGTCACGCCTTCGCCAATGGCGTCGATCGTCGCGGAACTCGGCTGCCGAACGCCCGGTGCTACGTCAGCTTCTAGGCGCTGATGAGGCTTCCGGTTAGCCATTGGAGGTCCGCATGGTGTAACGCTTGGTGCCCGCACGAGATGGCGGGAGCCGGACCGTCTCGATCGTTCAGTGCAGTGCAGTGGGCGCCCGACGACGAAACTCGACTCCCCGGCCCCGCCACGAGGTAGTTGATGCGCTAACTCGGGTTTTCCAAGCGATTTGCTTTGCGCCACTCCTCGTACTCCCCGCGGGCATCGTCATGCAGCGGATAGTAGCGTTGCAATGGGCCCCCCTCCATGAGCTTGGCTCGCGAAAACTCCTCCCAATCGTGATGCTTCTGTGATTCTTCGATCACCTTCGGGGCCATCACGACGGGAAGCACCACCACGCCGTCGTCGTCAGCGACGATGATGTCGCCGGGGATCACCGTGACACCGCCGCAGGCAATCGGAACGTTGACGGCATTGGGATAGATGCTGGTCTGCACATGATAGTTTGGCGTCCAGCCGCGCAGCCATAGGGGTAGATCGAGCTTTTCGACATTGGGCCGGTCGCGCATGCACCCGTCGATGACGATACCCGCCCCGCCCCTGCCCTTGAAATAAGTCGACATCATATCGCCAAAGACACCCGAGCTCATGTCGCCGCGCGCGTCGACCACGACCACATCGCCCTCCTGCGCGTGGTAGAGCACGTGCCGGTGAAGTTGGGTCTCCGGATCGGCATATTCTCCCTCGGTGAACAGGTCCGGCCGCTGCGGCAGGAACTGCAGCGTCAATGCCGGCCCGACGATCGACTTCCCATGGTTTTGCGCCACCGGACCGACCATGTGCGGATTGCGGAAGCCCATTTGGCCAAGCGTGCCGGCAACCGTCGCGGCGCCGATCTCCCTCAGCGCGTCGATCAGGTCTTTAGGCGGCCGCGTGATGTCGGAAGTATGCGTCATTGTCGACTCCGGATGAATGGAACTACCAGTTCGTAACAGAACCATCGCGGCGCTTAAGGTGAGGCGCTTCCCAGAAACGCAAACTCTGCGCCTGGACCGCCACTTCGTTGACCTCGACGCCGAGCCCCGGCAGATCGCCGACCGGGTAATCGGTCCCGTCGAGCCGTGGTTGCACGGGGAAGAAGTCGGAACTGTCGAAGCCCAGCTTTGTTTCGGGCGCCCTGGTCTCGAGCCACGCGAAGTTGGGTACTGCGGCGGCGAGATGCACGGTAGCGGCCGTGCACACTGGACCAAGCGGATTGTGCGGCATCAGGTCCACATAGTGCGCCTCGCTCCAGCCAGCGATTTTCATTGCCTCGGTGAGCCCGCCGACGTTGCAAACATCGAGCCGGTTGAACTGGTGGATGCCGCGCTCGATGTAGGGCAGGAACTGCCACTTGCTGGCAAATTCCTCGCCGATGGCAAAGGGGATATCGGTCATCGTGCGCAGCGATTCATAGGCCTCCGGCGTCTCGTCCCGTATTGGCTCCTCGAGGAAATCAAGCACGCCGCGGCCGAGCTTGTTGCAGAAGCTCGCCGCCTCTGCCACCGACAGCCGATGGTGATAGTCGATGCCGAGAACGGCGTCGTCGCCCAGCGCCTCGCGCGCCTTGTTCAGCATACCCGCGGTAGCGCCGATGGACTCGCGCGGCTCGAAGATGTCCTTGCTGTTTTGCCCGAAGGGGAAGAAGCGGATCGCCTGCCACCCCTGTGCGCGAAGTTCGCGGGCCCGTCCGATGGCAACATCGCCCTCGGCCTCGTCGCCGGTCGAGGCGAAGGTGGGGACGCGGTCGCGCTGCTTGCCGCCGAGCAGCTCGTAGACGGGCACGCCCAGCGCCTTGCCCTTGATGTCGTGAAGGGCGATGTCGATGGCGGAAATCGCCGCCTGCAGGACTCGCCCGCCTTCGAAGTACTGGCTGCGGTAAACCTCCTGCCAGATCCGCCCGATCTGCATCGGGTCGCGACCGATGAGAAACTCGCGATAGTGCTCGACCGCGCCGGCCACGGCCCTCTCGCGACCGCTCAAGCCGCTCTCGCCCCAGCCGAAGATGCCCTGGTTGGTCTCGACCTTGACGAGCATCTGGTTGCGCATTCCTACCCAAACCGGATAGGGCTTGATCGCGGTGATCTTAAGCTTCTCAGTCATCCACGCCCACGTTCCACACGCATCGGCCCTATCTCAGTTGGCTTTGAGGGCCATTTCAGTTTCGCCGTCGAACAGATGCATCCGCTCCTGGTCGAACTCGAGCCAGATCTGCTCGTCGGGCGAGACGGCAATGTTCGGCGGCACGCTGACGTTGACGATGGCGCCGGACAGGAACGCCTGCACGAAGGTGACGTCTCCGGTCGGTTCCACGGTGTAGGCCTTGGCCGGAATGGAACCGGGGACCGCGCTCTTGTGGAGCTTGATCGTCGAGTGACGTGCGCCGAGCACGACTTTCATGGTCGTCGCTCTCACGACCTTCTGGGCATTGCGCGGCGAGAGCTCAAGGCGCCAGCCCTCGGCGCCGGTCAACACCGTGTTTCCGTTTGCCGTCGACGCCTCCAGCGGAATAAGGCTCATCGCCGGGCTGCCGATGAAGCTGGCGACGAACATGTTCACCGGATGGGCAAAGACCTGCGCCGGTGAATCGTATTGCTGCAGGTAGCCGCCATTCATCACCGCCATCTTGTCAGCCATGGTCACGGCCTCGAGCTGGTCGTGCGTCACATAGATGATCGTCGCCTTGAGGTCCTGGTGGAAGCGCTTGATCTCCGACCGCATCTGCACGCGCAGTTTGGCATCGAGGTTAGACAGTGGCTCGTCCATGAGGAACACCGCAGGGTCGCGGACGAGGGCACGGCCAAGGGCCACGCGCTGCTGCTGCCCGCCCGAAAGTTCGCGCGGCTTGCGCTCGAGCAGATGCGTCATGTCGAGCACTCGCGCCGCTTCCTTGACCTTCTTGTCGATCTCGTCCCTAGGGAGTTTGCGCATCTGAAGCGGGAACGCCAGGTTCTTGTAGACCGATTTCTGCGGGTAGAGCGCGTAGTTCTGGAACACCATTGCGATATCCCGGTCCTTGGGGTCGAGGTCGTTGACCACCCGCTCGCCGATGATGATGTCGCCCGATGTGATCGGGGTCAGCCCGGCGACGAGATTGAGCGTGGTTGTCTTGCCGCAGCCTGAAGGGCCGACGAGCGCAACGAACTCGCCGTCATTGACCGTCAGCGAGACGTGGTTGACAGCTTTGAAGCCGCCATAGCTCTTGACGAGATCTTGGAGGACCACGTGGGCCATCGGCAACTCCCTAGTGCTTGACCGCGCCTTCTGTAAGGGCGCGTACAAAGTATCGTTGCAGGACCAGGAACAGCACCACGACGGGCACGCTCATCATGAAGCTGGCCGCCATCAGGCCCGGAAAGTCCGTCGTATTTTCCGAGAAGAAGCGCTGGATGCCAACCGGAAGGGTCAACTGCTCGTTCTTGGAGAGGAAGGTGTAGGCGTAGATGTACTCGTTCCACGCGCCGATAAAGGAATAGATTGCGGTGGCGATGATCCCCGGCGTCGAGAGCGGCATCACGATCATGATGAAGGCCTGGAACCGTGTGGCGCCATCGATGCGCGCCGCCTGCTCCAGCTGCACCGGGATGTTGTCATAAAAGCCCTTGAGCAGCCAGATCGCCAGCGGCAGGCCGAAGGTGAGATAGGTGAGTATCAGCGAGCCGTGCGTGTTCACCAGCCCGATCGCGCGCATCAGGATGAAGAGTGGCACGAGAAAGATCACCGCCGGGAACATATTGCGCAGCAGCACGGCAAAAAACAGGAAATTCCGGCCGGGGAAACTGAAGCGCGAAAACGCGTAGGCCGCAGGGACAGCCACGATCACCGAAAGGATTGTCGTAACCGTCGACACGAAAAGGCTGTTCCAGAAGAAGCGGAGGAAATCCTGGCCGACGCTGTTCTGCGGATCGAGCAGCTTCTGGTAACTGGCGAGGGTAGGCTCGTCCGGCCACCATTGCGGCGGGAATTGCGTCGCCGCGAATCCGGACTTGATCGAGGTGATCAGCATCCAGATCATCGGCAACGCAGTATAAAGCAGCATGAACACGAGGAATATGCGCCCGGCCCACCGCCAACCGTCGACGCGCATGCGGCGACGGGTCGGGGCTCGAGAGGCTGTCTCGGCAATCGTGCTCATGCGCTGCCCTCTTTCCGCTCGTTGCCGCTTAGCGCACGGACGTAGAAGTAGCCCAGTGTCATCAGTGTGAGGAACAGGAGCACTGAATAGGCCGATGCCACGCCCCAGCGCTGCCGTCCGAAGGCGAGCTCATAAATGTGGGTTATCCAGATATGCGATGCGTTCGACGGCCCGCCGCCGGTCATGATCCAGGGGATGATGAAGGAATTGAAGTTGGCCACTGCGAGCAGCAGCATCGTCACCACCGAGACGTTGCGCAAGTGCGGGAAGGTGACGTGCCAAAAGCGCTGCCAT
Source organism: Mesorhizobium sp. M0563 (assembly GCF_040321065.1). Lineage (NCBI taxonomy): Bacteria > Pseudomonadati > Pseudomonadota > Alphaproteobacteria > Hyphomicrobiales > Phyllobacteriaceae > Mesorhizobium > Mesorhizobium sp. M0563. Next base: position 56,502 of record NZ_JAMYQV010000027.1, on the reverse strand, counting down.
GCACTGGCACCGTCGACTTTTGCGGCGCGCAGCAATTGGTCGGGGACTGTCTGCAGGCCGGCCATCATCATAATCATGGCGAACGGAAACTCGCGCCAGATATTGACGACGATCAGGGAGGGCAGCACCGTGCTGACATTGTCGATAAAATTCGGCGGCCGGTCGGCCAATCCGAGGCCGACCAGCACCGCGCCGATGATCCCGAAGTCCGAATGGTAGATCCACTTCCAGATATAGGAGGCGGCGACGGCACTGATGACCCAAGGGATGATCAGGATAGCGCGCAAGACACCACGGCCGATGAAGTCGCGGTGGAGCGCCAGCGCCGTTGCAAACCCCAGGACAAAGGAGATGAAAGTGGACCCCAGCGTCCAGATCAGTGTGTTCCAGGTGACCTTCCAGAACACCTGACTGGTGAGGATCGTCGTGTAGTTGTCGAAGCCGATGAAGGTCTTGTCGCGGAGCTGCAGACCAGGCGGTGTCTTAAAGAACGACAGCTCGACCGTGTAGTAGATCGGATAGGCGATGACGATGAGCATCACGGCGATCGCCGGGAGCACATACGCGTAGTCCGCGCGATGCTCCCAGATCTTCCGCAGCGTGCCGGCTGTACCGGGTTGCAATCTTCGGCGAGCCTCGGCCTTGCCGGTCACGATCGTCACTTGTGGCGTGCCCTTATTCTTGGGAACGAGGCGGCTGCGCCAGCGGCGCAGCCGGTCAGGTCGTAGGTCAGGCTTGGACTAGAGTCCGCCCATCACGTCTTTTACCTTCTTGGCCGCGTCGTCCGCCGCCTCGTCGACGGTCATCGCTCCGGTCAGGGCATTCTGCAGCATGTCCGGGATGATGATGTTCATGATCTCGGGGGCCTGCGGCAGCGCTGGGAACGGAATGCCGTATGGCAGCATCGAGGTCGTGACATCGAGGAACTTGATGTTGTCCAGACGTTCCTTCATCCACTTGGTCTTGAAGCCGTTAAGGTTGCCTGGGTTTGATCCGGCGTAGGCCATCTTCAGCGACCATTCAGGGCTCGTCCACATGCAGATGATAGCCTTTGCAGCAGGCTCGTCTACCTTGCCGCCCTCGACATATTCGGGCTTCAGGATGTGAATGTTCGAGCCGCCGAACACGACGGCGCGCTTGCCGTCGGGGCCAGTTGGAATCAGGCCGTAGCGCATATTGTCGATGACCGTCTGCGCCTTGTCCTTGTCGGTGCCCGTCGCCTTTTTCTGCAGGTCGAGCATGACGTTGTAATCGGACGGGTGCGAGATCATCATGCCGAGCTGGCCGGCGACGAACAGGGGCTGGTTATCGGCCTGCTGGTTGGTGAGCGCCGAAACCGGAACCGACTTGTCGCGAACATACATGTCGTAGGAGGCTTGCAGCGCCGCCTTGCTCTGGGGACTATCGAGCTGGACCTGCTCATAGGTCGGATTCGCGGTGGCTTCGTCGAAGACGCCGCCGCCATAGGCCCACAGCTGTGGCATGAAACGGTACGGCGTATTGCCGGCATTCTTGCGCGCCACGAGGCCGTAGCCGGCAATGCCGAGCTTGTCGTGGATCTGCTTGGAATATTTGACGACGTCTTCCCAGGTTGCCGGAGCCTTGTCCGGATCGAGACCCGCACGCTTGAAGATGTCGGCGTTCCAGATGAACGCCATCGTCTCGTTGTTGGTCGGAATGCCGTAGGTCACGCCCTCCCAGGTCACGGCCTTCATGGCGCCGGGCCAGAAATCCTCGGTCGAATACCCCACATCCTCTGGCTTGAGCGGCGCCAGATAGCCCTTTGAGGCGAACTCGGTACCACCCAGGATTTGCAGGCGGACCGCCATCGGCGCGGCATTGCCCAGAAGCGCCGTGCGGAACTTGTCGAGAAGGTCGTTATAGGTGAGGGCTTGTTCCTCGAGCTGGATGTTCGGATAGGTTTTGCGGAAGGTCTCGAAGAAATCCTTGTAGTACTGGCGCAGGAGGTCGGGGTCGCCCTCGAACACGCCCTGATACCAGAAAGTCAGCCGCCCCTTGTAGTCGAGCGGGGTGACCTTGGCGCAATCGGCCGCCGTGTCAAAATCCTGTGTGCCGGCGATGGAGCGCACATATTCCGGCGACCACTTGCTGAGGTCGACCGGTGGCGCAGCCAGCGCCGATGTGGGCATCAGGGATGCCATCAAAGCAGTGACGACAGTGCCGCGCAGGACCGCACTGCCGAGCGTAATCCTCGTCATAGGTATCCTCCCTGGTTCTCCCATGCCGCCCTGCGCCAAGGCAAAGCGGTCCTTGCTCGTTTCGATCGCGAGGATGCTCAATGTATCCTCCCGATCCCTTGGTACGTTTTCAGATCATGGATTGCCTGTCAACGCGCAGGATCGTACATTGTTTGCGAAAGCCGTGTGTGATATCGGGCAAGGTATGTATTAAGTTGGGGAGCCGGCCTTGGCCGAAATAAGCGATTTCAAAGCTATGCCACCTGTGGGCACCGATCCCATCGGAGCCTCCAGCGAGGGCGCCTCGCTTTATGAATTGATCAGGGAAGACATCATCGAGGGACGGCTCGCCGCCAACGAACGGCTTGTGGTCACCGATCTGGCCCGGCGTCACGGCACCTCGACCAATCCTGTGCGCGAGGCCCTGCAGCTGTTGCGCGGCGAAGGCTTTGTCATCTTTGTCGCCAACCGCGGGGCACGCGTCCGACCCATTGATCAGGATTTTGTCCGGGATATCTACGAGATCGGTGTTCTGATCGAGCCAGCCCTGACACGATGGTTTGTGAATATGGCTACCGGCGAGGACATTGCCGAACTCGAACGTCTCCAAGGCCTGATTGAAGAGAACAACTTCGCCGACACATTCAGGCACAGTGAGCTGGATACCGCTTTCCACACCGTGATGTACCAGCGGCACTATAACCGCCACGCCGCCGAGCTTTGGTGGAAGCATCGCGAAGTGCTGCGAGCCGTGAGCCGTCGTTTCAACTTCACGCTGGCGCGACGTGCCGCGATCATGCGCGAGCACCGCGAACTCATCGCGCTCGTAAAGGCGGGAGAGGCCGACAAGGCGGCCGAACTCGTCTCCCGCCATGTCGAGGGCTCGGGCCGGCATATTCTCGAACAGATGCGTGCGCGCAACGCCGCTCGGGCCGGATAGAATATCCAGTCCAGAACATCGTTAGGCTGACCATTTTCAGACAAAGGTAGTTGCGATGAAAATCACGAGCATTCGGCCGTGGCTGATCAAGTCCGATGCTTCTTATTGGGGAGAGTTCCTGTTCGTCGAAGTGACGACCGACGAGGGAGTGAGTGGCTGGGGAGAGATCACCACCACCACAAGGCTCGCCAACCGCGCTCTCTGCACGATCCTGCGGCAGATCGGTGTCGCCGTGACAGGCGAGGATCCAGCGCGTATCGAGCATCTCTGGCACAAGATCTTCCGCAGCTTCACCTACATGGGCAGCCGCGGCGCCGCCGTCGAATGCGTGAGCGCCATCGATATTGCCCTCTGGGACATCCGGGGCAAAGTCCTTGGTAAGCCGATTTACGAGCTGCTGGGCGGACCAGTACGCGATGAAATCGCGCTCTACACCCATCCCAACCAAGCCAAATTCACGAGCAAGGAAGCCGTGGTCCGCGAAATTCTAGACATTGTCGAGTCCGGACACACTGCGCTCAAGTTCGATCCTTACCCGCACCAGGGTCGCAGCGCCGATGGTCTGCCTCGCGAACAGCGGGACGGCTACCTCGATGGCAGCATGACCCGCAAGGACGAGCGCGAAGCCGCCGAACTCACGGCTCTGATCCGTGAAACGGCGGGACCCGATGTCGACATTCTCATCGATGCCCATGGCCGCTTCGACGTTCCCACCGCCATTCGCCTCTGTCGGAGCCTCGAGGAAGCCGGTCAGATCGACTGGTTTGAGGAGCCCTGCCCGCCCGAGAGCCTTAACGCCCTCAAGCAGGTGCGTGAGAAGGTCAATACCGCCATCTCGTGGGGCGAGCGCGGCCACACGAAGTGGGATTTCGTGCCGGTACTTGAGAACAAGCTCGCCGACTACATCATGCCCGACGTCACCTGGACCGGCGGCATTACCGAACTCAAGAAAATTTCTGCCCTATGCGAAGCCTACTACGTCCCGGTCTCGCCACATGACGCCGCGGGACCGATCAATGTGGTTGCGGGAGCACAGGTGATGATGACCGTCCCCAACTTCTACAAACTCGAAACGTCGGAGTGGAACCTGGGCAAATACGATCACCTGATCGACAGACCACTCGACATTTCGAACGGCAGCCTCAAGCTGACGTCGAAGCCTGGTCTCGGTATTGAGATGGACCGCGACTATCTGCAGGCCCACGAGATTGAGCTGGGCTAGCAACACTCTATGCCCAGGGTACGGGGCGACAAGCCGAAAACGAGGATAAGTCATGGCAAAGACAGGTGGCGCCGACGAGGCGCTCAATCGGGTGAACGCGAACTCCAGGCCATCTCAGCTTCGCATCACCGACATGCGGGTAGCCGAAATCGTCGGCGCGCCGTTCACCTCAACCCTGCTCAAGATTTACACCAATCAGGGCATCGTCGGACTTGGCGAAGTGCGCGATGGCGCCAGCGCCACCTACGCGCTGATGCTGAAGAGCCGGCTGCTTGGCGAGAACCCTTGCGACATCGACCGCCTGTTTCGCCGGATCAAGCAGTTCGGTGGGCACGGCCGGCAAGGCGGCGGCGTCTCGGCGGTCGAAATCGCGTTGTGGGATCTCGCCGGCAAGGCCTATGGCGTGCCCATCTATCAGATGCTTGGCGGCCGGTTTCGGGAGAAGGTGCGCCTCTATTGCGATACCGATGCGACCGTGCCGAGCGGCACCGAGACCGGCAAGCGCCTCAAGCAGCGCATGGCGCTTGGCTTCACCTTCCTCAAGATGGATCTGGGGCTGATGCAGATCGCGGATGTACCCGGTGCGGTCGTATCCCCTGCCGGCTCACTTGAAGGGTACCGCGTCCACCCCGGCCGCGGCCCGGTCAAGACCACGGAGGAGCGGCGCGCCCGCAATGCCGCGTATGATTTGCATAATGTCCCCCACCCGTTTACTGGCCTCCACTTTTCCGACAAGGGCCTCGACCTGCTTGAGCAGTACATTGCCGAGGTTCGCGAAATTATCGGCATGGATGTTCCGCTCGCCATCGACCATGTCGGCCACATCTCACTGCAGAACGGTATTCGCCTCGCGAGGCGGATTGAAAAATACGTGCCAGCCTGGCTCGAGGATGTGATCCCATGGCAGTACACCGAGCAGTACCGACAACTGCAGGCCGCCACCACGGTGCCGATCTGCACCGGCGAGGACATCTACCTTAAGGAGGGCTTCGAGCCTCTGCTCAAGAGCGGCGGCCTCTCCGTTATCCACCCAGACCTGCTCACCAGCGGGGGCATTCTGGAGACCAAGAAGATCGGCGACATGGCACAGGATCACGGCGTCGCCATGGCCATCCATATGGCCGAAAGTCCTATCGCCGCAATGGCCGCGGCACATGTCGCGACCGCGACCGAAAACTTCATGGCGCTCGAATACCACTCTGCCGACGTCGACTGGTGGGACGATATCGTCGCCGGCGTTTCCAAGCCGCTCGTGAAGGACGGCTTTATCACTGTTCCGGACAAACCGGGCCTGGGGATTGACGACGTCGTCGACGAGGTGATCTCGCAGCATCTGCAGCCGGGTGTCACCGACATCTGGCAGCCCACGGATCACTGGGACAACGAGTATTCCTGGGACCGCACCTGGAGCTGAGGCGAAAAGAACCGAAGATGAAGATCACCGACCTCCGCTGTGCCGTTATCGGCAGGCACCCCATCGTCCGCATCGTTACCGACGAGGGCCTCTATGGCCTGGGCGAAGTCGAGTTCACCAAGACCTACCTCAAGCCCTGGGTCCTGCATTTCCGCGAGGCGCTGATCGGCGAGGACCCGACCGACGTCGAGCGGGTGATGCTGAAGATCCGCCAACGCGGCTCTTTCAAGCCCTATGGCGCGGCGGTAAGCGCCATCGAGCATGCGCTGTGGGACATTGCCGGCAAGGCTGCAGGCGTGCCGGCCTACAAACTGCTCGGCGGCAAGGTGCGCGACAAGGTGCGCGTCTATAACGGCTCGATCCGCCAGAAACGCACGGGCGACCGGCCGGAGGATTACGCCGCTGACGTCAAATGGATGATGGAGCAGCCGCAGAACTTCTTCATGATCAAGCAGGGAATCTCGTTCCACTCCGACATGAAGGACACCATCGAGGGCTTTCACTACGGCGTGACGCAGAAGAAGGCCGGCTATCACGGCGCCATGGACCAGGGCGTGATCAGCGAGCGCGGTTTCAACCACATGCTCGACTGCGTGATCGCGATGAAGGAAGTGCTGGGCGACAAGGTCAGCCTGGCGCTCGACTGCGGCCCGGGCTGGATGCTGCCCGATGCGATCAAATTCGCTCGCGCGGTCGAGAAGTACAATTTGATGTGGCTCGAGGACATGCTGACCGGCGACTATGTGCCGTGGGTCAATCCGCAGGCCTATCGGGAGCTGACCACCTCCACCTCGACGCCAATTCATACCGGCGAGCAGATCTACCTGCGGCACAATTTCAAGGAGCTGATCGAAACGCAGGCGGTGCGCGTCATCGGCCCCGATCCGGCCGATATTGGCGGCATTGCCGAGCTCAAATGGGTCGCCGAGCACGCCTATATGCACTCGATCCTGATGGCACCGCACGGCACCGCGAACGGCCTTCTCGGCCTCGGCGCGCTGATCAATGTCTGCGCCACCCTGCCCGCCAACTATATCGCGTTCGAATACCCGAGCGCCTCCGACCCCTGGTGGGAGGATCTCGTAATCGGCCTGCCGTCGCAGATCGTGAAGGACAGCATGGTGGAGCTGCTGGAAGCGCCGGGGCTGGGCCTCGATATCGACGCCGAAGCAGCCAGGAAGTATCTCGGGGAAGAGGATGCAGGCTTCTTCGACTGAACCATCCTTCTTGCGCCACCCAGCACCACGCGGACCGCTTCACGCAATCTGTCATCCGGAATGACCGTTTCGGGGCCGGAAGCAGATTGTCGGCTACGGGAGAATCCGCCCGACTCCTTCCGACAGGCGAAAGTTCGCTCTGGAAAGCACCGCGGGTGTCTTGAAATGGCACGACCGAGCCGGCGGGCGCATCGGCTCGGACTATACGCGTGGGAGCGCTCTACGTCTCGATCGGGCGGAAAGGTCGCACACGGGAGCGGCCTAGTAGGCTCATCTGCGCCAACAGGCGACTTGTGGATCAAGCTTTGGAAGGCGGCTCCACAAGCCGATGCTTCGACACTACGGCCCAAATTAGCCCTCGCCGATGCTCCGGCTGCGCCAAAGGCTTGTTTGGATGCCTCAGCTTGGACCTGGTGGCTTGGCAACCAGGGGCAGTTCTAGACCGGTCGGGGCGCGGCCAGACTTTCGAGTTTCAAGATAAGCCGCCACGGATTTGCAATGATCTCCACGACGAAGCCATAGCGCTGGTTGCTCGCGCAACCCTATGGGCGTCCTGGGGGCTGCTCCTGCGGAAACTTGTCTTCATGGACGATTGCCACGGCCCGCACAAGATTGCCTCTCACCTCGAAACCGATCCAGTGTCCGTCCATCAGGTGTGTTTGTCTCGGACAGGCGAGGAAATAGTTCCCCGCCTGCTGGGCAACAAAGTTGAGTTGTCTCTTCTCATTAATTTTAATCCCCTCTAGCGGAGCGGTGTACGCCCCCCAAATCGCATCCTCAGCCTCCAACTTCACTGGCATCTCCGACCGAGCATAGACCCTGGTCACCATCAGACCGTGCCTGAAATTCGAAGAGCCATTGATGAACTCGATCTGTACCGACCATTCTTCTGGCACGATGATCGTGAGATTGCCGTCCCAGTAGCCGTTGAAGTCGATAATGTCGGTCCGGATGTTGTCCCTGCGGTACCGCTCGACTTGGTTCCAATCGGCGACAATCTCTATAGCCACCGTCTTGGCTGCCGGATCGTTTTTGATCCAGCTCGGGACGAAAGGCTCCCCAGCCAGCGCAATTCCAGGCAACAATCCAAAGGCGAGAAGGGCAAGGTGGGCAAAGCGCGCCATCGCAATCAGAGGCTCCTCCCGAGCGGAGCGGCCAAGCTTAAGCGACCGTAATCGAAATCGACTAGGCCTATCCCTCAACGAAGAGAATACCCCCAAAACAAGATCCACACCAGCAAACCCCCTTTTGGCGGAACGGAACAAAACTCGCCGTCGCCGGAGGCGCCCCCAAGCGAACGCCCCACCTCGCACAGGCCGATGTCTGCCGCCGAAAAGCGAAGGAGGGTAAGGTTATCCCGCCAGGCTGATCGCCGCTCGGCAAAGGTCTCCTTCGGGCCGGAAAGCGGACAGATGCTTTTCTAACCCGGAGCGACACGAGCAGACCTTTTGTCCGGCGCAAGTGTCGTCCTGACGTGACCCAATGCGGCCTTCAGTTGCGAGCGTCGCTCGCTGGAGCTGCGTCAGTCGGTCGGGGGCCAATGGTATTTTCAATGGAACGCTAATATACATGGAAATCCCAACGAGCAGCGCCTGCCAGATATTTGAGGAATGCCATGCGAAGGCTCATCTTCACGGCAATGTGTATCGCCGCCGCAACAGCAGCTAACGCCCATGATTGGTACGAAGACAAGATTGACCCGCAGACCAAATTCAAGTGCTGCGGTGGTTCGGATTGCCGCGCCGTACCTCGGTCTTCGGTGCGGTCCAGGGTAGACGGTGGGTACACTTATTTGCCGCATAATTTCACCATCCCACGGGACCGTGTGCAGCAATCCCCGGACGGGCAATACCATATCTGCGAAAATAAATATGTCGTAACCAATCAGCTGTATTGGCGTTGCTTCTTCGCACCTCGTGTCGATGTGTCTATACTTCTAAAGCATTAACCGCGCGTCGCTTCCGCGATTCACATCCGCAAGGTGCTAGTCCATTAATTCTGTTGGACTTTCTTCAAAATTGTCGAAGCTCAGGCGGTGCGCGACTGCCTCAGGGATTTCATTGAGTACATCGCCGCTACCGAGAGCAACTCCATGGGGCGCTGCCGCGGGTGACTTCCGGCGGACTCCGCAAATTCGGTGACAGTCCAGATTTTATCGTGTCGGCATGGCCGTGGTTGTGTAGATTGGCTGTGTGGCCCGCCTTGCCCGTATTGTCCAAGTCCACTCGCCACGAGACGCAACGCGGTAACGGCTGGCGATTTCGACCACGATGGACAGCCAAGCGATAGGGGTAACTGGCGCGGGATCATCAGCACGGTTCATGCGAGAGCAGCATTCGCCAGAGGCCGGAGCTACGGCTGCAGCCTCGAATTTGACGCATCAGCACTTGCAAATCGTCGGCCGAGGTCTTTTGCTCGCGCGATAGTTGCCCTTGACCGTTGAATGGTTGGCGAACAGATGAATAAAATCGATCGACGGCGGCCAGAGTCGGAAACGGACGCCACCGTAAATGCCGCGAGACTTGGAACTCGACTGCGCCTCGCCCGCCAGACACGCGGCATGACGCTGAAGAGCCTGGCCGCGGCTGCGAATTGCTCGGAAAGCCTGCTGTCCAAGATCGAGAACGGCAAGGCTTCGCCGTCCCTGCCCATGCTTCACCGTCTGGTCGAGGTTCTCGACACCAACATCGGCTGGATGTTCGAGCAAGTCGATGACGACGAGGCGATCGTATTCCGGGCGGGCGCAAGGCCTTTGATTGCGCTCGACGCGCTACGGCGTGGCGAGGGCATTTCGCTCGAACGCATCATTCCGTATTCGCCTGGCCACCTCTTACAATGCAACATCCATCACATCGAGGCAGACGGCGAGAGCGAAGGCCCGATTCAGCACGCCGGCGAGGAAGTCGGCTACGTGCTCGCCGGCCGGATCGAGTTGATCGTCGACGGCAAGCGACATGCTCTCGCCACCGGCGATGCCTTCGTTTTCAGGTCGGAGCTGCCGCATCATTACCGCAATATCGGCAAGGAACGCGCCAGCATTTTCTGGGTCAACACGCCGGCGACTTTCTGAGCAACGCTCTGCGTTCATTTGGATTGACAAATATTCAAGTCTCTTGAATGCTTGCCTCGTGCCTGTAGCACCAACGGGAACCAGCCGGTCTGGTCCGCAAGCAAGGGGAACCGAAAATGCGTCTGTTCAAAATTCTCGCCGGCTGTGCCGCCGCCATTGCCATGGGCTCGGCAGCCATGGGATCGGCGCTTGCCGATACGTTCGCACTCGTCAACATCAACCAGCAGGCCCTGTTCTTCAACCAGATCAACGAGGGCGCGCAGAAGGCAGCCGACGCCGCCGGCGCCAAGCTGGTCATTTTCAACGCCAACAATGTGCCGAGCGCGCAGAACGACGCGATCGAGAACTACATCACGCAGAAAGTCGACGGCATCATTCTGGTCGCCATCGACGTCAACGGCGTCAAGCCCGCGATTACTGCGGCCAAGGCGGCCGGCATTCCCGTCATCGCCATCGACGCGCAGATCCCCGACGGCGACAACGTTTCGTTCATAGGTGTGGACAACACCAAGGCCGGCGAGGACATCGGCAAATTCTACGCCGACTATGTGAAGACCGAGATGGGCGGCAAGGCCAAGATCGGCATCGTCGGCGCACTCAATTCATTCATCCAGAACCAGCGGCTCGACGGGTTCAAGAAGGCGGTGACCGAAAGCGGCCAGGCCGTCACCTTCCTGGACACGGTCGACGGCCAAAACGTTCAGGAGACGGCGTTGAGCGCTTCGGAAAACCTGATGACCGCCAATCCGGACATGAACTCGCTCTATGCAACCGGCGAACCCGCCTTGCTCGGCGCCGTTTCGGCTGTGACCAGCCAGGGCCGCACCGGCGACGTCAAGGTGTTCGGCTGGGATCTGACCAAGCAGGCCGTTCAGGGCATCGACGACGGCTGGGTGGTGGCGGTCGTGCAGCAGGATCCGGCAGGCGAAGGCAAGGCCGCGGTCGAAGCGTTGGGCAAGCTCAAGAAGGGCGAGAAAATCGACCCGATCATCAATATCCCGGTGACGATCGTGACCAAGAAGAATGTCGACCAATACCGCGCGATGTTCAAGTAAACTGCGTCGGCGACCGAGCCGCGGCGCCGCCTGAAGCTGCGCCGCGGATACCTGGCAATCGCGTGGAATCCCAGATGAGCAGTGGCCAGACCTATCGGGTGCGGATGAGCGGCATCTCAAAGCGTTACAACGCCATCCAGACGCTCGATGATGTGTCGCTGACGCTGAAGCCGGGCGAGGTGCTGGGGCTGGTCGGCGACAATGGCGCCGGCAAGTCGACATTGAGCAAGGTGCTGTCGGGGGCTGTGGTTCCCGACGCCGGCACCATCGAGATCGACGGCAAGCCGGTGATCTTCAGCTCGCCGGCGGACGCACGTGCGGCGCGCGTCGAGATGGTCTACCAGGACCTGTCGCTCTGCGACACGGTCGATGTCGCCGGCAATCTGTTTCTCGGCCGCGAGCCGCGCCGCCGCATCGCCGGCATTTCCTTTCTCGACAAGAAGCGCATGCACGACGAGACGCGCCAGATGCTCGATCGGCTCGGTATCGTCATTGCCGACACGCGGCTCAAGGTCGAAAACCTCTCCGGCGGGCAGCGCCAGTCGATCGCCATCGGCCGCGCCGCCTCGTTCGAGCCGGCCGTGCTGATCATGGACGAGCCGACGGCAGCGCTTGCGGTGGCCGAGGTCGAGGCGGTGCTCGAACTGATCCGCGCGGTCAGCGCGCGCGGTGTCAGCGTCATTTTGATCACCCACCGGCTGCAGGACCTGTTCCTCGTCTGCGACCGCATCCAGGTCATGTATGAAGGGCGCAATGTCGCCGAGCGGCTGATCGGCGAGACCAATATCGAGGACGTGGTCAATCTGATCGTCGGCCGCAAATTCAGTGCGCGTTCCGCCACCAACGGCTATCGCGGTGGAGCGCCGGCATGAGCGATGCGATCCACGCTGCCCAGCCCTCACGAGTGCGCAAGGGCACCTGGCGCGATGCGCTGCTCGCCAATGGCAGTGTCGTCTCGATCGCGCTGTTCTTTCTGGTCGTCTGCATCATCTTCTCGGTGGCGACCGACGCCTTTCTGACGTCGCCTAATCTGTTGAACATCCTGCGGCAGTCGGCGCCGCTGCTGATCGTCGCCGCGGCAATGACTTTCGTCATCACCACTGGCGGCATCGACCTTTCGGTCGGCTCGGTACTGGCGCTGGTGGCAACGCTGTCGGCGACGCTCTTGCAGTTCGGCCTGCCATGGTCAGTCGTTATCCTCGCCATGTTGGCGCTCGGTGCCCTGCTTGGCGCGGTGCAAGGCTATTTCGTCGCCTATGAGGGCATCCCGTCCTTCATCGTCACGCTTGCCGGGCTTTCGGTGATCCGTGGCGTGGCGCTGCTGATCACCGGCGGCTATTCGATCCCGATCGAGCCCGGAAGCGCTTTCACCGTGCTGGGCCGTGCCTGGTTCCTTGGCGTGCCGGTGCCGGCGCTGATCGCGCTGGCGATCCTGGCCATCGCCTATCTCGCCTTCAACGAGACGCCGTTCGGCCGCTATGTCACCGGCATCGGTGCCAACGCTGAGGCGGTGCGGCGCGCCGGCGTCAACACGCGGCAGACGACGCTCTTCGTCTATGTGATTTCCGCCACCGCGGCAGCCCTTGCCGGGATCATCATTGCTGCCCGGCTTGGATCGGGATCTTCGAATGCCGGACAGGGTTTCGAGCTGGAAGTCATCGCCGCGGTCGTGCTCGGCGGCACCAGCCTGTTCGGCGGCCGCGGAACGATCATTGGCACGGTGCTCGGCGCGCTGACCGTGGCCGTCATCGGCAACGGCCTGATCCTGGCGCATCTGTCGCCTTTCCTGACGCCGATTGTCACCGGAACGATCATCCTGGTCGCCATCTGGCTGAACTTCCGCCTGTTCCGCGGCGCCGTGCGGAGCCGTTGAGCCGATGGGCGGTCTGTTCGATGACGCGGTGCCCGGCCAGCGGCTGGCGATCGGGGTCGAAACCGGCCATGTGATGACCGTGCTCGGCCCGGTTCCGGTCGAGGAGATGGGCATCACGCTGATGCACGAGCACATCTTGCTCGATGGCGCGCGCAGCTGGAAATGCCCCTGCCATCCCGATGACATGGCGGTCGCCGAGCAGCCGGTGAACATCGAGATCATCGGCGAGTTGCGCATGAACCCATACGTCAACCGCGACAACGTTTCGCTCGACGACGCCGACCTGGCGCTGTCAGAGCTACAGCGCTATCGCGCACTGGGCGGCCACACCGTCGTCGATGCCACCAATATCGGCATCGGCCGCGATCCCGAAAAGCTCGCCCGTATCAGCCGCATGTCCGGCCTGAAGATCGTCATGGGCACCGGCTTCTATCTCGAGCACACCCATCCCGAATGGCTGAAGGCCATGGATGTGGACGCGGTGACCGAATTCATCGTCAACGATGTCGGCGGCGGCGAGACGCAGCCGCCGATCATGGCCGGGCTGATCGGCGAGGTCGGCGTCAGCAAGGATTTCACCGCCGAGGAGCGCAAGTCGCTGACAGCTTCGGCGCGCGCCTCGCGCATCACCGGCGTGCCGCTGTCGATCCATCTGCCGGGCTGGGAGCGGCTGGCGCACGAGGTGCTCGATATCGTCGAGGCCGAGGGCGCCGATCTCCGCCATACCGTGCTCTGTCACATGAACCCGAGCCACGACGACCCCGACTACCAGACAAGCCTCGCCCGGCGCGGCGCGTTCCTCGAATACGACATGATCGGCATGGACTATTACTATGCCGACCAGGACGCGCAATCGCCCTCCGACGAGGAGAACGCACGCGCCATCGCCGCCCTTGTCGAGGCCGGTTTCGGCGACCGCCTGCTGTTGTCGCAGGATGTCTTCCTCAAGATCATGCTGACGCGCTTCGGCGGCTTCGGCTATGGCTATATCCTGAAGCATTTCATACCGCGCCTGAAACGCCACGGCGTCGAGCAGGCGGCCATCGACCGCATGCTGATCGCCAATCCGAAAAGCGTATTCGCGCGGCTCTAAGCGGCCTGGAATTACACGGGAGTTCAAATGTCCAAGAAGAAGATCCTGCTTGCCGGCGAATCCTGGGTGTCGACCGCGACCCATATCAAGGGTTTTGACCAGTTTCCGACCGTCACCTACCACACCGGCGCCGACGAATTGCTGGGCGCGCTGAAGGCGACCGATTTCGACGTCACCTTCATGCCGGCGCATGAGGCGCAGCGCGGCTTTCCGCAGACGATGGAGGCGCTGTCGGCCTATGACGCGGTCGTGCTATCCGACATCGGCGCCAACACGCTGCTGCTGCATCCCGACACCTGGGTCCACTCGAAGCCGACACCGAACCGCCTGCGCCTGCTGCGCGATTATGTCAGCGGCGGCGGCGGTCTGTTGATGTTCGGCGGCTACTATAGTTTCCAGGGCATCAACGGCGGGGCGCGCTACCGCAAGACGCCGGTCGAGGACGTGCTGCCTGTGAACTGCCTGGCCTATGACGACCGCGTCGAGGTTCCGGAAGGTTTTGCGCCCGTACCGAAACCAGGGTCGACACATCCCATCCTCAGGGGCCTTGGTTCGGACTGGCCGATCCTGCTCGGCTTCAACGAGGTGAGGCTGAAGGACGGTGCGGAAGTTCTGGCTGCCGTGTCGTCGGACTATGGCTCGCTGCCGCTGCTCGTCACCGGCCACTATGGCAAGGGCCGCACCGTGGCCTGGACATCCGATGTCGGGCCGCATTGGCTGCCGCCGCAGTTCATCGCCTGGCCAGGCTACAAGACCCTGTTCGAACAGATGCTGGGCTGGGCGACCGGTGAGAGCTGAGCCATGCGCGTCCACGTCGTCGGCAATGCCTGCGTCGACACCATGTTTCGCGTCGGCCGCTTCCCGGCCGCGGGCGAGACTTTGAATGCCGTGAGCTATGCCGACGGGCTCGGCGGCAAGGGCGCCAACCAGGCAGTCGCAGCAGCACGGACTGGTGCAGAGGTGACGTTCTGGACGGCGCTCGGCAAGGACCCAGCTGGCGCATGGATCAGGAGCCGCCTCGACAACGAGCTGTCCGACCTTGAGGTCAGCCAATTCGAGCTGCCGAGTGACCGCTCGACCATCGTCGTCGATCGAGGCGGAGAGAATTTCATCGTCAGCGGCGTCGCCTGCGTCGAAGCCTTCGACCCGGTGGCGCAGACAGCACTTGTCCGCTGGATCGCTCCCGGCGACATCCTCGTCTGCCAGGGAAATTTGCCCCTCGCCGCGACCAATGCCTGCCTCCGAGCAGCAATGGAAAACGGCGCGCGCACCGTCCTCAACGCCAGCCCCATCGATGCGGCATCTGTGCCCGATCTCGGACTGGCGGAGGTTTTGGTGGTCAACCAATCCGAAGCGCAAGCCCTGACCGGCCAGAGCGATATGGCAGCCGCCGCCCGGGCGCTGGCGGCCAGAGGCGCAGGTATTGTCGTGATCACGCTCGGCGGCGAAGGCTGTCTCGTGCTTGGTCCGGACCAGACGGAACCGCTTCGCTTGCCGGCGCCGCGCGTCGAAGCACTCGACACCAGCGGCGCCGGCGATGTGTTCTGCGGCTGCCTCGCCGGCGGGCTTGCCCGGGGCATGCCGGTCACCTCGGCACTGGAGCTGGCGCTCGCCGCCGCCGCAATCGCCGTGACACGGCCGGGCACGCTGGCATCCTGTCCTTCCGCCTCCGAGATGGCGGCGCTCATCGATCAAATGGAGCTCTCATGACCCAGATCGGCCAATCCGGCGGCGACGCGCTCGTGGACCTTTTCGGCCGCACCAAGGTGGTGATCGGCGTCGTTCACCTGGCGCCGCTGCCCGGCGCGCCGCGCTATGATGGCGAGGCGATCGAGGCGATTTACCAGCGCGGGCTCGACGATGCCCGGGCCTATCTCGATGGCGGCTGCGACGGCGTCATCGTCGAGAACCATGGCGACATCCCCTTCGCCAAGCCTGACGATATCGGACCGGAGACGGCGGCCTATATGGCTGTCGTCTCAGACCGCATCCGCCGCGAGCTCGGCAAGCCGATCGGCATCAATGTGCTGGCCAATGCCGCCATCCCGGCCTTGGCGATCGCTAGCGCCGCCGGCGCCGGCTTCGTCCGCGTCAATCAGTGGGCGAATGCCTATGTCGCCAATGAGGGCTTTGTCGAAGGCGAATCGGGCCGTGCGGCACGCTACCGCGCCAGGCTGCGCGCCAACGGCATCCGCATTTTCGCCGATGCCCATGTCAAGCATGGCGCACACGCCATCGTCGCCGACCGCCCAGTGGAGGAACTGGTCAAAGACCTGGTCTTCTTCGACGCCGACGCCATCATCGCCACCGGCCAGCGCACCGGCCACGCCGCGGATTTGGGCTACATAAGCATGATCAAGCAGGCCGCCGGCCTGCCGACGTTGGTCGGCAGCGGCGTGACGCCGGACAACGCCAACGATATCCTCGCCATTGTCGACGGGGTCATCATCGCCAGCGCGCTGAAGCACGACGGCGTCTGGTGGAACCAAGTCGACTCTGCTCGAGTAAAGGCGTTCATGGGTGGTCTGAGGCGATAGCTGACTTCAACCCCCCACCGCACCGAAGGGCCGCAGTCACCCGCGCGAGGGGCGGGAGCTCTTCGGGCTCGCCCGCCGCCCAGAGCAAAAGATGGGCATCGAGCAGAAGTTTCATGCGTCGCCGCCAAACAGCTTCCCGATTTCCTCATCGGCCATGCGATCAACCTCGTCTGGAACTGAAAAAACTGCCCGGCCATAAACCCAACGCGACGCATTTCGCCGGCCGCAGGTGCGTCTATGGCAACGACCTTCACCATCGGCTTGCCGGATCTCGCAATTATGAAGGATTCAGCTTTGACCGCCCTGTCGACAAGACGAGACAGATGCGTCTTGGCCTCGTGAATATTGACGGTGTGCATTGCGGGCCCCGCGACTTAGTCCATGCAACTTAGTCTACTCGGGCCGATCTTCAACTATTGAGCGACTTCCTCGCGCCTAGCCGGCTCCTAGCAAGGAAGGGATTTCGACCTAATGACCCGAATTCGCCGTTAGGAATGGCTTGATCAGGATGGTAGCTTCGCTCAACCACAGCAACGAAGTCGAGGCGATCGTTCGATGCTTGTGGGGAAGGCATATCGTCCAGTAGTGTCGTTGGACGCCCGTTTCGACTTCGATGCCGCCGATCTTCACGGATCTCGAGACACAGTAACTGTTTGGAAGTCCCGCATCGCCTCTGCGGATTCGGAGTTGCCAGCCCCAATTCCTTTGGCAAGCCTGTTTGAAGCTGGTTTAGCTGTTCATCGTAGCGTGCCGGCACCACAGGGTCACCGCGCAGGGGTGTCGGCTGATCTCGACAAGGATCTCGCCGGACTGACCAGTTTCTCCATCTCGCGGAATTCGTTCCGGCGCTGCGCTCCCGCCTCGCCGCGAGACTCGAATTTTCCCATTGCTCACCCAAAGATGAATACCGCTTTCACCTTTTGCGTCAATTTATAAATTTACGCATGGAAACTCTTGGACATTATCTGTAAATTCTCGCCTTGCAGTTTGCACGCCTGGCGGGCAGCGCCGAGGAACCACCCGGGAACGGATGTCCGTGACGAGAGGATTTCAATGCCGATGACGCACAAGACCATGGAGGATTTCGCGCGCTCCTGCGGCGTCTCCAGGCCGACCTTGTCGAAATATTTCGAGGATCCAACCAGCGTCAAGCCGGCGACGCGAAAGCGGATCGAGGAGGCACTCCGCTCGTCCGACTATCAGCCCAATCTGTTTGCCCGCAACCTGAACCGCAAGCGGACCCGCAGCATAGGCATCGTGGTGCCGACACTCGCCGATCCTTTCTATTCCGAGATGGTCAGCCGCATCGAACTCAGGCTGCGCCACGAAGGCTACTGGCCGATCGTGATCTCCTCGCACGGCTCGCGCGAACTCGAAGTGGAAGCGACGCGAACCATCCTGTCACTAAAAGTTTCCGGTGGGCTGATCGCGCCGCTCGGCCTGCGCTCGGACCACCGTGCGCTGGAGAAGCTGACGCAGGCCATACCAATCGTCTATTTCGACACCTATCTCGAGAGCGGCACGCCATTCGTCGGCAACAACAACAGCCAGAGCGTTTCGACGATCGTCGATTACCTCTGCCGCTCCGGCGACGCGCCGGTCTATTTCGACATCCCGCACGTCAATCACAATACGCGCGAACGCCTGCACAACTATGTAAGCGCCATGCAACGGCTCGGGCAAGAGCCGGTGATCATTGGCGACACCCATGAATACACCTGGGATTTCGAACGGATCGGCTACCAGCAGATGGAGGCAATGCTCAGCACTGGTGGCTTGCCGGGTAAGACCATTTTGTGCGCCAATGACCGCCTGGCCTTCGGCATCATGGCGGCCGCCTATTCGCAAGGTCGCAAGGTCGGCCGCAAAAGCGATTGCGACCTGCGCGTCGCGGCCCATGACGACCACCCGCTCAGCCGCTACACCTGTCCTGCCTTGACCACCATGGCGCAGGACTTCGCCGCTATGGCGGGACGCAGTGTGGAGACGCTGCTGGCCCTGCTTGATGAGGACGGGACTGCGGTTGCACCCAAGATCAATCTCGACGCGACGCTGGTCATGCGTCAATCGGCCTGAGCATTTCCAAAGGCGAGATCGAAGCCGCGCCATGCGCCGACCGCCGCGCTGACCGCTTGCCGTGCAGCCGGGCCATGGCGGCCCATCGAGACGAAGCCGTGGATCTGGCCATTCCAGCGGCGCAGGGCGACCGGCACTCCTTCATCTTCCAGACGCTTCGCGTAGGCCTCGCCTTCGTCGGCGAGAATGTCATGGCCGGCGATGGCAACAAAGGCCGGCGCCACACCGGCAAGGCTGGCCGCCTTCAGCGGCGACACGCGCCAATCGTCGATATCGCCGGCATGGGTGACATAGTGGTCGCGGAACCAAGCCATGGTTGCCGCAGTGAGACCAAAACCCTCGGCAAAGCGGCAATAGCTGTCGGCCGTCTGCGAGGCGTCCGTATTCGGGTAGAACAGCAGCTGCGCCGTCGGCGGATTCTTGTTTTCGCGCGCGAGCAGGGAGAGCACCGTGGCGAGGTTGCCGCCCGCACTGTCGCCTGCGACAGCGATGCGCTTCGCGTCGACGCCGAGATCGTCGACGGCACTTTGCATGAAGGCAAGCGCCACGCGGCAATCCTCGATGGCCGCCGGGAACTTGTGCTCCGGCGCCAGCCTGTAGTCGGGACAGACGACGACGCAGGCGGCCATGTTGGCAAACCAGCGGCAGATCTCGTCATGGGAGTCGAGATTACCGATCACCCAGCCGCCACCATGCAGATAGAGCAACGCCGGCGCGCCGTGCGCGGAAGCTCCTAGCCCGCGATAGATCCTGAGCGTCAATGGGCCGCTTGTTCCGGCGATGGTGCGCTCGGTCAGCGAGGCGACCGGCTCGCGTTCGCCCTGCAGTGTCGGAAAGCCCTGCTCATAGGCGTGGCGGGCTTCCTGAGGGCTGCCGGCCTCGAACGGCTTGGCGGCCGCCTGCCGGCCGAGGTCGAGCACATGCCGGGCTTCCGGATCGAGCAAGGGCGAAGGCGATATTGTCATGGACGGCCCCCAAACTCAGGCAAGCAGGCTTGCCGCCTCGTCCTCCGCAAGGAGTGGCGGCTGATCGACGGTTCCATTGACTGCAACCGACTCGCGGCTTTCTCCCGAAGCGAGGGTCGCTTCCATGATCTCCAGCACATGCAGCGCAAGGTCGCCGGACGCACGCGGCTTTCTTCCGCTCAACAGCGCGCGTGAAAGGTCGGCGACGCCGAGCATGCGGTAATTGGCGCGATCGGGCGCGGCGAAGGGCCAGTTGCGAGCGCCGTAGAGTTCGCTCTCGCTTGTGAAGTCAGCCCAGTCGGCTCCGCGCTCCGAAAGCGAGACGGTGCCGCCGAATGTGTCCGGATCGGGCAGCTTGAGCGAGCCTTCCGTGCCATGCAGTTCGATCGGATGGTTGGAGTGCTTGAAGACGTCCCAGGAGGCGCCGAAGGCGACGGTAACGTCTGAGCGGAATTCCAGCAGCGACAGGATGTTGGTTGGCGTGCCGACCTTGAAGGTGGTGTTCCTGTAGGGACCCTCTGCGGTGATCAGGCGCTCCTCCTGGCCACGCGTTGCCATGGCCATCACGCGGCCGACCGGCCCGAGCAGGTTGACCAGCATAGTCAGGTAATATGGCCCCATGTCGAAGACCGGGCCGCCACCGGGTTGATAATAGAATTGCGGATTGGGATGCCAATGCTCCATGCCCCGCCCCATCATGAAGGCGGTGCCGGTCACCGGCCGGCCGATCGCGCCCCCGTCCATGAGGCGGCGCGCCCGCCGGCCGGCGGCGCCAAGAAACGTGTCGGGGGCCGAGCCGAGCAGCAGCCCGCGCTTCGCCGCCTCCGTGACAAGACGGCGACCGTCGTTGGCCGAGGTCGCCAGCGGCTTTTCGGTGAAGACATGCTTGCCCGCCGAAAGTGCTGAAAATGAGATGTCGAAATGCGCCGACGGGATGGTCAGGTTGAGGACGAGGTCGATCTCCGGGTCGGCCAGAAGCGCGTCGACGCTGAGCGGACGGATGCCATATTCGCTGGCGCGCAAGGCCACCATGTCGGCGGAAAAGTCGGCGCAGGCGCGCAGTTCCACCTCACCGAACAGAGCCGCATTGCGCAAATAGGTCATCGAGATGTTGCCGCACCCGACAACGCCGATGCCGAGCTTTGTCTTTGATTTCCCGTGCATTTCGATCGTACCTCCCAACACGTCAGCGGCCTGGACCGCTGCGCGGCAACGGATCACATTCGCAAGCCGCTATACAACATTTTAAATATTGACGCGCGTAAAATTGTTATAGAACATGCGAAAATGCTGACGAACGTCGGGCGCGCTGCCGGCCCTGGGAGGAGAAATGACTGACATGAAAAATCGGCCGGCCGCCGGCTCGAAGCCCGTGCTCATGTGATGATCGCCGACCGCCGGCAATTTCTCACTGGAAGCGCCGGGCAGCTGGTGCAGTAGCGCGGCTTGCGCGCAGGACTGGGCGTTCGCCGGACTCGCGCCAGTCGCGCGCCGAGCTTTGCCAACACCGCCTCGGGGGAGGCTGACGCAGGGCGGCATCAAGGAAGGAAAGGACGGTCGTGAAAAACCTGAAAGTCGGTTGCCAGACTTTTACTTGGGAAATGTTGGGAGACCGCTTTGCCGGCGGCCCCGACGATCTCGTGAAGGCGATCGCGGATGGCGGCTATGCCGGCATCGAGATCACCGACACGATGATCGGCCGCTATGCCGGCAGGCCGGCGGAATTCGCCACCGCACTGAAGGCGACCGGCCTCACCCTCGTCTCCTTTGCCTTCGGTTCGAAGAACGGCTTCACACTGAAGGAGCAGATCGGCGCCGACCTCGAGGCCGCGAAGCGCTGGATCGACTTCGCCGCCGCTTTTCCGGGCGCGATGGTGTCGATGGGCTCGGCCACCGTCGTCTCGGACGGCCGACGCGACGACAGGTTCGCCATCGCGGCCGAGATCTACAACAGGGCGGGTGAGCTCGGGCGCAAGGCCGGCGTCGATGTCGCGGTACATCCGAGCTCGCACCACAACACGCTGCTGTTCGACCGCGCCGATTACGACCGTATCTTCGGGCTGATCGATCCGTCGCTGGTCGGTTGGGTGCCCGACACCGGCCATATATTGCGCGGCCACAACGACATGATCGACACCCTCACAACCCATCGCGACCGCATCCGCTACGTTCACCTGAAGGATGTCGATGCCAGCGGCACTTGGGCAATGCTTGGCAAGGGCGTCTGCGACACCCAGGCAGTGATCGCCATCGCCAGCGCCGCGCCCAACTTCAACGGCTGGCTGGTGTTGGAGGAAGAATCCGACACCGCTGCCGCAGATCCGGCCGCCGCGGTCAAGACCAACCGCCAGACGATGCGCGGCTACGGCGCGTGAGGAACAGATCATGATCCGGAAACAAGACCGCCGCCTTCGTGTCGGTGTGCTCGGCTGCGGGCCGATCGCGCAATTCGCCCATCTCGAATCCTGCGTCAAAGCAAGGAACGCCGACCTCTATGCTATCTGCGATGCCGCCCCCGACCTTTTGGCGCGCATGGGCGCGACCTATGAACCTGAGAAGATGTATGGCGACTACGACGCCATGCTGGCCGACCCGGAACTGGAGGCGGTGATCGTCGCGACCTCGGACGCCTATCACGTGCCGATGGCGATCAAGGCGCTCGAGGCCGGCAAGCATGTGCTGTGCGAGAAGCCGATCGGCGTCTCGGTCGAAGAGGGCCAAAAACTCGCCGACGCGGTCAAGCGCTCCGGCAAGGTGCTGCAGGTCGGCCACATGAAGCGCTTCGACCCGGCTCTTGAGGCGGCGCGCGATTTCGTCCGCGACGAGATGGGCGAGATACTGGCGCTAAAAGCCTGGTATTGCGATTCCACCCACCGCTACACCAACACCGATGCCATCCAACCGCTGCCGGTCAGCAGCCGGCTGGCGCGCAAGCCGGCCGGTAATCCGAAGGCCGATCTCAGGCGGTACTTCATGCTTGCGCATGGCTCGCACCTCGTTGACACCGCACGCTTCCTGTGCGGCGAGATCCTCGCGGTGCGCGCCCGTCTCAACCAACGTTTCGGCGCCTATTGCTGGTTCGTCGAAACGGAATTCGCCAACGGAGCGCTTGGCCATCTCGACCTGACGGTGGCTGTGCGCATGGACTGGCACGAGGGCTTCCAGCTCTACGGCGAAAACGGCTCGGTGATCGCGAAGACTTTCAATCCCTGGTACTTCCGGGCAAGCGAGGTCGATATCTTCCATGAGAAGGATGCAACGTCGCGCAAGCCGCTTGGCGCGGACGGCCATTTCTTCCGACGCCAGCTCGAAGGCCTCTCCGACACCGTGCTTGACGGCGCGCCGCTGCGTGGCGCCGACGTCGAGGACGGCCTCGCCTCGATCCGCGCCATGGTGGCGATCGCCCGCTCGGTCGAAACCGGCCAACGCGTCGAGATTGCTGGCGTAACAGGAGCGGTCTGATGGAGATCGGGGTGTTCGCCAAGACCTTTCCGGGAAGCGAGCCGGCCGGTGTGCTGGCCGCGGTGCGCGACGCCGGATTTGCCGTTACCCAGTTCAACCTTGCCTGCGCCGGCCTGCCGTCGATGCCGGATGCGGTGCCGGATCACGCCATCAGCACTATTGCGGCTGCGTCTGATGCCTCCGGCGTCGCTTTGGTGGCGCTGTCGGGCACCTACAACATGGCCCATCCGGACAGGACGGTGCGCCACGACGGCCTGCGCCGTCTTGGCGCGGTCATCGAGGCCGCGGCAGCGCTTTCGGTTCCGCTCGTCACCCTGTGCACGGGAACGCGCAACGCGGACGACCAGTGGGCGCATCACCCTGGCAATGCCGATCCGTCGGCCTGGGCCGATATGGCAAGCGAGATGGAAAAGGCGCTTGCTCTGGCCGAGCATCACGGTGTCGATCTCGGCATCGAACCCGAACAGGCCAACATCGTCACATCGGCAGCGGACGCGATGCGCCTTATCGCAGAGATGGGCTCGAAGCGGCTGCGCATTGTGCTCGATCCGGCGAACCTGTTCGAACAGGCGAGCACAGGGCAAGCACGCGCCGTCGTCGCTGCAGCAGTCGAAGGCACCGCAGGCCACGTCGCCATGGCCCACGCTAAGGACCGTTTCGCCGACGGCCGCTTTGCCACCGTCGGCCGCGGCGTCGTCGACTTCGCCGATTTCGTCGCCCGGCTCAAAGTGTCAGGCTTTGACGGGCCGCTGGTCACGCACGGCCTTTCAGCCGAAGAGGCACCAGGCGTCGCCCGGTTCCTGAAGGGGCTGGCCTGATGGCGCGCCCGGCCACCTTGTTTCGCGACGATGCCACGCTGCGGATTTCCGATGAGGGCGACGGGCTTGCCGTCGTCTTCCAGCACGGACTGGGCGGCGGCGAGGCACAGGTCGCGCAGGCTTTCCCCATCGACGCCGGCTGCCGGCGCATCACGTTGGACTGCCGCGGACACGGTGAGTCCGATCTAGGCAGCCGCCGACCGTTTTCAATGGCGATGTTTGCGGACGATGTTCTGGCCGCCGCCGACCAGGCCGGCCTGGACCGTTTCGTCGCTGGCGGCATTTCCATGGGCGCCGCGATTGCGTTACGCCTTGCCTGCCGTTGTCCGGACCGCGTCGCCGGCCTGATGCTTGTGCGGCCGGCCTGGACGTTCGAACGCGCGCCAGTGAACCTGCAGCCGATCGCCGAGGTCGCCGGCCTCATCCTCGATCATGGCCCCGACAAGGCCAGGACGATCTTCTCGCGGTCTGAAGTCGCCGCGCGCCTGCAGAGCGAGGCACCAGACAATCTCGCCTCGCTGTTCGGTTATTTCGACCGCCCGGATGCAGCATTGTTTGCGCAAGTCCTGGCCGACATCGCTGCCGATGGAGCTGAGGTCTCGGCAAGCGACGCCGCCACCCTTGGCATTCCTGTGCTGGTCATCGGCAATACTGTGGATGCGGTGCATCCACTATCGGCCGCGCATACACTTGCGGATGCCATCCCCGGCGCGGCCTTTATGGAGATCGCCGCCAAGGCGCTCGACGGCAAAAGGCATTTCGCCGAGCTGCAGGCCGAGATCACCACGTTCCTTCACGCCCACTTCAACATCCGGAGCCTTGTTGCGTCATGACGAGCAAATCCTTATCCGGCCGTGTTGCCATCGCCGCCTTGCCGCGCAACCGGCTGCTCGGCGAGTTTTCCCTGTGGTCGGCCGACCTGGCCAACATGGAGCGCGATCTGAAGCGCATAGACGCTTATGTCGACCTGCATCACATCGACGTCGCTGACGCCCGCTTCACCCCCGGCTTCCTGTTCTTTCCGGATCTGGTGGCACGGATCGCCAAGCTGACGACAAAGCCGATCCATGTGCATCTGATGGTCGAAGCGGAAATCGTCGAGGAGCAAACGCGCCAGTTCATCGAGGCCGGCGCCGACCTCATCAGCGTCCATGCTGAAAACGGCGAGGCCGGGTTGCGCGCCGTGCGGCTGGCGCATGAGCTCGGCGCCGAGGCCGGCGCGGTGCTCAGGCTGGAAACGCCTGTCTGCGCCGTCACGCCCTTCTTGCCCGAAGTTGCCTTTGTGACGCTTCTCGGCACGTCGATCGGCCTCAAGGGCCAGGCGCTGTCCGATCAGGCCTGCCCGCGCCTGATCGAGGCGCGCGCGCTGATGCGAAAAGCAGGTCGAGAGAACCAAATCATCTTGGCTGCCGATGGCGGAATCCGACACGAGACGGTGCCGCGCCTGCGTGCTGCCGGGGCCGAAACGGTGGTGCTCGGATCGCTGGCGTTCGGCGACCCCGACCTTGCGCAACGCATGGCCTGGCTGCATGGGTTGAAGGTCACCGCCTGATGACCAAAGTTGCGCTTGCATTCGATCTCGGCGGAACGGAGCTGCGGGGCGCGCTGGTCGAGCGCAACGGTCGGGTTGTCGCCCGCGTTTCGGCGCCGACGTTGGCGGGTGCGGGATCGGAAGCGGTGATCGGCCAGATCATCTCACTTGCTGGCAGGCTTTTGGTCGAGCGGCCGCAGGCAGAGATTGCCGGCATCGGCGTCTGCGCGCCGGGGCCGCTCGATCCCAAGGCCGGGATCGTGATCGCGCCGCCGACGCTGGCCGGCTGGCACGACGTGCCGCTGCTCGACATTCTGGGCAGGCATTTCGGCCTGCCGGTGCGGCTGGAGAACGACGCCAATGCAGCCGCGCTGGGCGAATGGCGTTTCGGCGCCGGCCGGGGTAGCGGATCGGTGGTCTTCGTCACCGTGTCGACCGGCATCGGCGGCGGCGTTGTTGCCGATGGCCACATCTATCATGGCCGACGCGGGCTGGCAGCCGAGATCGGCCATATGACCATCACCGGCGAAGGCGACCGCTGTTTCTGCGGCGCCATCGGCTGCTTCGAGGCGGTGGCATCGGGAACCGCGCTCGGGCGGCATGCCACGCGGCTGACGGCTCCCGGCGACGGCTCACTGCTCAGGCGTCTTTCCGGCGACGGCGATGTCTCGGCCAGGCACGTCGTCGAGGCCGCTCGCGCCGGCGATATCAGGGCCCTGGAACTGGTCGAGGCCGAGGCGAAGTGGCTGGGCATCGGCTTCACCAATCTGTTGCACCTCTACTCGCCTGATCTGATCGTGATGGGCGGCGGCCTCGCCAACGGCTTCGATCTGCTGGCGCCGCTTGTCAGGGGCACCGTCGAAGCGCGGGCGATGCCCGCCTATCGCGATGTGCCGATCGTACAGGCGCAGCTCGGCGACCAGGCCGGCCTGGTCGGCGCGGCAAGCCTGATCCTGCGGGAGGGCAAGCCAGGAACGTCACTGGCAATGGCGCAGAACGACGAGAGAAGATGACGCCGGCACTCGCCGGGAGCGCTTCGGCCGCAGCGAATTCGAACTCCGGCGTCAAACGCAGCGCGGCACCGAGAGGCTGATGGCAGACGGAAGGCACTCACACGTAGCGCACTTCGACTCCCAGCTTGTCCAATCGGCTACGAATCCCATACGGCATACCAGTGTCGGTGATGATCAGATCGACACGTGACAACGAGAATGCCTTGGACGAGGCGCCGATATCCCATTTGCTTGAATCTGCCACAAGGATCACACGCCTGGCCATACGAACCAGGTTACGCTTCGTACGTGCAATGTCTTCTGAGACATCGACGACGTCGAATGAGTGATCTATCGCATGCGCGCTGACGAATGCCTGGTGAGCCACAAGACCGCCCACGGCCTTGTCAAAATCCGACACGATCGTGCTGACCGTCTCGGGATAGACCCGACCGCCTATCATATGCACGTCCAGTCCGGGACGATACATCAGATGCTGCGCGATGTTCATCGCGGTTGTCGCTACTACGACATTGCTGACCGGAGGCATCTGCATTGCGACCTGCAGCAACGTCGAGCCGCTGTCGAACACCACGGACTGGTTGTCTATGATCTGGCGCGCCGCCATCTGCGCGATACGCCGTTTGGCATCGAAGTTGCGGTACATCCGTTCTTCGAAGGCCGCGGCGGGCGAATCAGCGGGCAAGGCAATTGCGCCGCCATGCGTTTTGATCAACTGCTTTTTTGCGTCCAGAATTTCCAGGTCGGACCTAATGGTCACCTCGGACACGCCGAAGTTTTCCGCCAGTTGGCTGGTGCGCGCCTGGCCGGTCCGTTGAAGCTCGAGCATGATCTGATGTCGTCGTTGTTCCGCCAGCATGTGTGACCCCGAATTGCTGTTTGAATAGCTGCACGCTAACCTTTCGAAAATCGAACCCCAAACCGGCAAGCGTTTGCGAATCCTTGGGATAGCGCGTCATCGTAGCGAACGCTAGCGGTCGCAATCGCAATCTTATATCAAAACGAAAGAAATCGAAATATTGAGTATTGTTTTGCTTTCGAGTTAGGGTCCCTCTCAATGTCAGATCAAAAATCGCGAAGGGACTGCACCGATATGGGCCTTGGAACTAAAATTCGCTTGTCGCGGCTGTTCTCGCATCGATCTGGAAACCTGTTCGGTGGTGCGGTCGACCATTTCGTAGGCTATGGCAACGTCCGTGAGGGCGGCCTTGCGGATCTCCCCGGCGCGCTCAAGCGAGTGATGGCCGGAGAGCCAGATTACATCAGCATTCAGCCTGGTGCGGCGCGTCATCTGTGGCCGGCTTACGCCGGCAAGGCGGCGCTGGTCATTCAGGCGGGGTGCTTTACGCCCGACGATCGGATCAGTCAGTTGATCGCGACACCCGAAGATGCCGTGCGCTACGGTGCCGATGCGCTGGCCGTCGCCATTCCGGTGCGGGGCGATACCGAGGGCCACTACATTCGCTGGCTTACCGATACGGTCAACGCTGCTGCTCGTTTCGAAATGCCGGTCGTTGCGCATGTTTATCCGCGCGACTATTCAAACGGCTGCAAGATCGTCTTCACGCCCGACGAGATCGCCTATGCAGTTAGGATTGGCTTTGAGACCGGCGTCGACGTGATCAAGGTCGGATACACTGGGGACTTCGACTCATTCAAGGAAACGGTCGCCACTTGCCCGGTTCCCATCGTTATCGCCGGCGGCCCGAAGACCGAGGATCTTCTGGGCGCTCTGACCCAGACCTCTGAAGCCCTGCGCGCCGGCGCGAAGGGTGCGGTCGTGGGGCGCAATTTGTGGGGGCATGGTGACACCACGATGGCAGCGCGTGCGTTCAAGGGCGTCATTCACGACGGGATGGCGCCGCAAGACGCTTTGGCGGCTGCGGCACGTGAGCCGTGACCGGCGATCTTCAGGTCTTGGGCTTCGGAGCCTTGGCGATTGACGACATCATCTATGTCGACAGCCCGCTGGGTGCCGGCAAAGGGAGGGTGACAAATCGCACGAGGGACCACGGCGGCAATGTGGCGACGGCACTCGTTGCTGTCGCCAAGTTGGGCGGGCGTGCCGGTTTCATCGGCTGGCTGAGCGATCAGCCACATTCAGATGTCAGCGCCCGCGAACTTGAACGACACGGTGTCGACATATCGTTCGCGCCACGTCGTTCCGATGCCAGGCCGATCCGGTCGGTGATCACTGTGGCGCCTAATGGTGACCGGTTCATCGCCTATGATGATGATGTGCCGCACGGGACCTCGGATGCGCTGGCCGACAGCGTCCTTGCGCAAGCCCAGGTACTGTTGATCGACGGCTACGCCACGCAGGCGGAGATGGTCGTTGCTCGTGCCCGCACGCTGGGTCTGGCGGTGATCGCCGATATTGAGTGGACAATCGGACCTGCAACCGACCGATTGATCCGCCTATCAAATCACCTCGTATTCCCTCTGGAATTTGCGCAGACCTATACAGGCGAAAAAGAGGCGACGGCGATCCTGCGCAAGCTGTGGTCGGATGACCGCTCCGCGGTCGTGTTGACCGATGGCGATCGAGGCGCCTACCTCCGGCAAAGGGACGATGCCGTTTTGTGGCACGTTCCGGCCTACAAGGTCAGGGCAGTGGACACGACCGGCGCGGGGGATTGTTTCCATGGGGCCTATGCCTTTGCCCTTACACAGGGAAAGCAGCCTGTCGCCTGCGTTATTTATGCAAACGCCGCGGCCGCGATCTCGGTAACGGGCCGCGGTGGCCGTATGGCTCTGCCAGACCACAATGCCTGTCTCGCGTGGATGGCGAAAGAAAATGCGCCTGTGCCCATACCGATTACGTCGCCAGACTGAGAATTCATCGCTCGGATATTGCCGCTTCTGGGGGAACGTCCGGGGAGCGCGCCTTGGCTGCGCCGATGACACTGCCGGTTCGATCTGCAGTCGCGCTGGGTGGAGGCTATTCGACGTTTAGCTAGCGCAGATAATAGGGAGGATGTGACGTGGCCGTTGTTGTGTTGGACAAGATTTGCAAGACCTACGGGACGAAATTCCAAGCAATCAGGGATCTTAGCCTGACGATAAACGATGGCGAGTTCCTCATTCTCGTTGGCCCTTCGGGATGCGGAAAATCGACTGCCTTGCGCATGATCGCGGGGCTGGAAGAGATCAGCAGCGGAACCCTGAGCATTGGCGGCGAGAATGTTGAGGATCTGGCGCCGAAGGACCGCGATATTGCGATGGTCTTTCAGAATTATGCCCTTTATCCGCATATGACAGTGTTCGACAACATAGCCTTCTCGATGAAGCTTGCGGGGAAGAGCAAGGCCGAGCGCACGAAGCGCGTCCATGAAATTGCAAAGACCCTGCAATTGGAAACGCTGCTCGACAGTAAGCCGGCGGCGCTGTCAGGCGGACAACGCCAGCGGGTCGCCATGGGGCGCGCGATGGTGCGCGAACCGGCGGCCTTTCTCATGGATGAACCCTTGTCAAACCTCGATGCCAAGCTGCGCGTGCAAATGCGCGCGGAAATTGTCAGCCTGCAAAGACAGTTGGGGGTGACCACGATTTATGTAACACACGATCAGACCGAAGCCTTGACCATGGGCGACCGGGTTGCGGTCTTAAAAGGCGGTGTGCTTCAGCAGGTCGACACGCCAAAGACACTGTACAATCGGCCAATCAATGCCTTCGTGGCGGGTTTCATCGGGTCGCCGTCGATGAACCTGTTCGAAGGCCGTTTGCACAATGGCAGGATCGACCTGCCGACCTTTTCGATCCCGGTGCCGACGAGTGCGTTTGAGCGCTCGCCTGGTCTGACCGCCTTCGAAGGCAAGACACTCATCTTCGGCATACGCCCCGAGGATCTCTACGACAGCAGTCTGGAATCGGGATCGCGCCATGCCACTCTGCCGGCAATCGTAAAGTCGACGGAGGAATTGGGATCCGAGCTTGTCGTTCACCTGAGTGTCGATGCGGTTCGAATCGATTCCGGCGACCCAGATGCCGTTGAAGATCTAAGCGGTGCGGCAAACGCCGTAGCGAGGTTTGAAGCCGTCAGCGCGGTCGGGCCGGGCGAGTTGATTAATCTTGCGATCAACGCGGCCAAGTTGCACTTCTTCGATCCCCAGACGCATCTCGCAATTTAGCGTGATCCGCGAGGGTTGATCCGGAAAGAATCGGACGCGCAAATTTCGTTAGACGCTGGCTCCACTCTGGTGTGCGAACCCTCGCTCGACCATCAAATCGGTTGGTTGAGGGTTATTTTAAGGCCGTGACTTCTAAGCTGCCAGATCGTAGCCGGCCAGGAGCCAAGCATTCGTGGGCGACTAAGATCGTTGGCTTTGCATCAAGGGAAATTTCGGGCCGTCCTCCTTGGCAAACGGTGCAACCCTGCTCGACATCGTTCAGCGTGCGACACGCCGATTTTTTCACCGGGAGCTCGAGATCGTCTCGTGCCCATTGGTCACCCAACAAAGCGACCAAGAGTCGCCTGAACGCCGTCTAAATTGCGACGTCTTCGCAAGTGCGTGACCTCGCCGAAAGCCCGCTTTTCCGTCCGATCGATGCGCCTTTCATTTGTTTTCTTTTTAGCAAACTGGCTTTCGTTTGGTTACGAAATTAGCCGAGAAATGCGACGCGAGCAATGTGTACAATGGAAAAAATACGCCGGAAAGACTCAGAGAAAAGCGCATATTATTCAACTGCTTACATTTATTTCTGGCTTCCCATTTTCCCAGCCATTCTTCACGATCCCAGTTCTTGATTGACACAAAGACCCGGAAGGGAACCTAGTTTGATCGCGATCGGGAGGATCGAGCCAAAACATTGCTCCGAGGAGGGAAACATGAACGTCAGTAAATATATTGTAGCGGCTTCGTCCGCTGTGGCCGTCTGGGTACTATCTGCCACCTGCGCCTTCGCTGAGACCAATCTCGAATTCATCCAATGGTGGGAGCCCGAAATGCCCGCTGGCGCTCTGCGTGGCATCATGGATGAGTTCGAAGCTAAAAACCCTGGCATCAAGGTGACGCTTGTCAGCGGCCCCTACTCCGCCACCCATGATCAGATCGTGGTCGGCGCCGCGTCGGGTACGCTCAGCGATGTCGTCGGCCTGGACGGCGCATGGGTCAACGGGCTTGCAAAGCAGGGCGCAATCGCGTCGATGGACAGCCTAATGGCCGACGCCAAATATGACCCGAGCCAGATCGCTGACATCATCAAGGTCAACGGCCAAAGCGTCATGTTCCCGCTAGCCTCGTTCGTATACCCGGTCTTCGTCAATCTCGATCTGGCCAAGGCTGCCGGTGTCGACAAGATGCCGACTACCCGCACAGAATTCGCCGCTGCCGCGAAGAAGATGACCAATACGGACAAGAACGAATACGGGTGGGTGCTGCCGCTATCGCTGCAAAATCCCGGCGGCATCCAGAACGACGTGATGTCTTGGGTGTGGGCTTCCGGGGCGTCGATGCTCAAGGACGGTAAGCCCGATGTGGAAAATAGTGCCGTGGTCGGTACGCTCGAATACATCAAGTCCCTGCAGGACGCCGGCGTCATATCGCCAGGCATCTTTGCCAAGAAGGAACAGGACAAGGTCGAAGAGTTCGTCAACGGCCGCGTTGGAATGATGATCGACTCGCTGGCACATATCAATCTTATCCGCCAGCGCAACCCCGATCTCAAGTTCGGCATCTCTGCCCTGCCTGCGGTTGATGGCTATTCGGGTAAGCGCGGACTGCCCTATGCCTCGTGGGGCATCGGCATCAGCAACAGCACCGAGCACAAGGCTGAGGCCTGGAAGCTTGTTGAATATCTGATGAGCCCGGAAGTGAACGGCCGCCTGGTATCGCTCGCAAACGCCTTTCCAGGCAATGTGCACGCGAAGCCTGACTTCTCGAAATCGGACCCGCTATTTGAGGAAGCCTTCAAGATCTACCAAAGCGGCCACCTGGCCAACGAATTCGTGGGCCTGCCCGTCGCCGAGGACCTGATGCGAGACATGAACGTCGAAGTGCAAAAGATGTTCGACGGCCAGCAAACCGCAAAGGACGCGGCTGCCAATACGCAAAAGCAGTGGTTGGTTGACTTCGCCAAGTAGGCGCAGCTCCAGACAATTCCGGCAGCGCGATATGGTTCTATCGCGCTGCCGCTGCATCGTAACCAGACGATACGTTCCTACGATCAAACGGGTTACACCTCATGAGCCTCGCCAACGAAGGTCTGATCGTCACGCCAACGAAAGTGCGCAAGCGTGGCATGATCTCTTACAAGACAAGAAAGAGGCTGATCCCGCTGTTTTACGTGGCACCAGCCACGTTTTTGTTTTGCCTGCTCATGCTGTTTCCCATGATCACGGTCCTGCGCTATTCGCTGATGGACGGCGCGATCATGAAAAAGGACGCTGCTTTCGTAGGGTTGCGGAACTACGTGACGATCTTCGCAGATCCGGTTTTCTGGCAGTCGGTCGGGCAGACCCTCTATTTCACGGTGATGAGCGTCATTTTCCATCTTCTAATCGGCTTGGCCTTCGCGCTCTTGCTGAACACCCAACGCGTCCATCCGGTGATTAGAAGCATTCTGCGTGTTCTCTACATCTTGCCCTGGCTCTTTACGGCAGTGATCATCGCGATCATATGGCGGTTGCTTTTGGATCCCAACGGCGTGGTCAACAGCATCCTGATGGCGCTCCATATCGTCAACTTCAAGGTCGAGTGGTTCTCCTCGACGAAAACCGCGCTCCATGCGTTGACGTTTGCGAACATCTGGGCGGGATACCCGCTTTACATGGTCAGCTTGCTCGCCGGTCTGCAGGGCATCCCCAAGGACCTTTACGAGGCCGCAGGCATCGATGGGGCCAATGAGTTCCAAAAGTTCCGGTACATCACGATTCCGCAGCTGATGCCGATCATCATCAGCATCGCCTTGCTGGATTTCATCTGGACGATGCAGGTCTTCCCGCTGGTCTGGATGACAACGGGCGGTGGCCCGATCCATGCGACCGAGGTGCTAAGCACATATACCTATAAGCTTGCGTTTTCGAGTTACGAATTTTCACAAGCCTCGGCGAGCGCGATCTTCATCCTGATCATCTCGATGGGCGCGACTTACTTCTACATCAAACACCAGAAGGCCAGGTGACCGGCAATGGCAAAGCGCTCTTCTTTCAAAAACACCGTATTGCCCACCGTACTGACATATCTGGGGCTCGCGGCCGGTCTGGTCTTTGCAGGTTTTCCCATCCTGTGGATGTTTTTCACTTCGTTGAAATCGAACACCGAGATCTTTGCCCTACCGCCGAGGCTGCTGCCCGACCATTTCACCAACGTAGCCTACCTTTCGATCTTCAATGATCCGGTCAAGGTGCGCTTCTTTCTCAACAGCTATCTCGTCGCGGGAGTGGTAACGCTTCTGACGCTGCTGGTCGCCATTCTTACGGCCTATGGCTTCAGCCGCTATTCATTCCGTTTTAAGAATACGCTTAACGTCTTCATCATCAGCACGCAGACCGTCCCGCCGATCACGCTTCTCATCCCCTATTTCGGCATGGTCGTCGCCTTCGGCATTTTCAACACCTATTTCGCGCTGATTCTAACCTACATGGTGTTCACCCTGCCTTACGCAATTCTGCTGATGACCGGCTATCTCAATACCCTGCCAAGGGAACTCGATGAGGCGGTGTTGGTCGATGGCGGGTCAAGTTGGACAGCGCTGTGGCGTGTGGTTATCCCTCTTTCAGTGCCTGGCATCGTCGCGACTGCGGTCTATACGTTTCTGTTGGCGTGGAATGAGTTCCTCTTTGCGCTCACTTTGACGAAGTCGACAGACATGCGGACCGTTCCAATCGGTATCGAGTTGCTAATGGGCCAACATGCGTTCGAATGGAACGAGATGATGGCAATGAGCGTGCTGGGATCGCTCCCGCTTCTGATCCTGTATCTGATTGCACAGCGTTATTTCCTCGCAGGCTTGGCCGCCGGGTCGGTGAAGATCTGAGCGGCTGGACTCCCAGTTCGCCGCTCTCGTCATCCCGTTGAGGGATTGGCCGGAATGGTGTTGCTGAACACAAACACCCCCAATGTCCGGCTACCCGGTTCGAACGTGATCGTCCATTCCTGCCAGCAGGGAAGCAATCAACGCTGGGATCATACTGGCGGCCAACTTAGGAGTCGTGCTTCCGGCCTATGCTTGACCGCGCATGACGGCGCACAGTTCACTATGGAAAGCTGCACTCCCGGCACGCGCAATCAGATTTGGCACCTGCCTCTCCTGCCTGCCGCACCTAGATGATTGTGGCACGGGACAAACAGAATTCGATTCCTCGCAGCAGCCTCTAACAGACGCGACAGCGCAGTGCGAAAGACCACCGCGGAAAACTTAGGAAAGAAGCTGTACGGATTGTCCCTGCGCCGAAAGCAGTTTGGCGGCCTTCCGGTCAAACGAGACGAAAGTCTCCCCGCCAAGCCAGCCGCCGTCAAAAGCGATCACGCCGTCCGCGAAATCGCCGCCGGCATCGAGGACTGACAGCCCTGCCTCAACTGCCGGCCGGTTGACGACAACATTCGCGGTGTTCAGCAACGCCCGGATCGCCGCGGCAATATTTTCGCGCTCTGTCTGGTATTGCCTGGCCAGAACCCAGGCGAACTCGCACAAGGCCTGCAAGCTCACGGCCACGATGTCCGCTTTGGCCAGCAGGTCGACGGCAACGGCCGCCTGCCCCTCATCATCGGCGACATAGGCGCGCAGCAGCACATTCGTGTCGGCCGTAACCCTC
This sequence comes from Mesorhizobium sp. M0563, assembly GCF_040321065.1. Classification (NCBI taxonomy): domain Bacteria; kingdom Pseudomonadati; phylum Pseudomonadota; class Alphaproteobacteria; order Hyphomicrobiales; family Phyllobacteriaceae; genus Mesorhizobium; species Mesorhizobium sp. M0563. The sequence continues at coordinate 21,263 of NZ_JAMYQV010000027.1, read as the reverse complement.
ATTCCTTGCCGGACCCGGCCGCGGCGCCCGCTTCCGCTATCGCCTCGTTGATCTCCTCGATGCTGAGCACCTGGCCGTCCGTCTTGCCTCTGAGGAAGCCGTGGAGGTCCCGGAACGACCCTTTCGCCCGTGCCGCCTTCAATTCCGCCCGACCGTCGGGCAGCAGATCAAGCTCGATCTTCTCGCCCGGCTTGATGCCCAGATGTTGCAGCACGTCCTTGCGGAACGTCACCTGTCCCCTTGTCGTCACTGTTAACGTTGTCATATTAAACATTTCCTGTTCATCGCAATAAGATAATGCAAATCTGCATTATTATCAATGCAGATCGTCGGGGCCAAGCTTGGCGTCCATGCGGCGACAGAATCGGATTCCTGCCGTTTAGAAAGCCGCCAGGCACTGTGGATTCGCTCTCGCCCCCTAGTTCGGCAGATTCGTTGATTTCCCAACGTCGAGTGGATCACGAACGGTCGCTTCGAGTATCTCGAGATAGCTTTTTCGACGTTGCGGCCGGTCTGGACCGCTGCCCTCCATCTGCTCTGCGATCTTCTTCAGATTTTCCGCCGCCGGCCAGAAACGACCATCACCTTGGCGAATTCGCTCATAGCGGACAAACAGGGCAGGTCAGCCACGATTGGCGGATCCAAGGGGCTCGCGCACTTCCGTGCTAATGGACATCTTGCAACCGATGCCGACCGGTTGCCCAAGAAAGCGCTTCTTCGAGCCGGTCGTCTCCCCAAAAAGTTTCGCCATTTACCACGAACGCAGGCGAACCGAAAATTCCGTATTCGCGCGCCGCATCGGTTTCCATCTTGAGCCGCTCGTGGGCGGCGGGTGCGTTGGCCTGAGCGATCACCGCATCCACGTCTTTGCCGAGTGGCCGAAGCACGTGTTCAAGGTGGGCTCTGTCGCCGAGGGCCACGCCCTCCAAATACCAAGCCTTGAAGCTCTCGATTGTATAGTCCTCACACCAGCCGCCTTCCGCGGCGACCATAGCAACCCTGTTGGCCAGAAGGTCGGGGTCGGTTGGCCAGATGGGTGCATTTACGAAGGGTAGCGCGTGAGTTCGCGCCCTGCGCTGCACGTCACGCCACATGTATTTGACCTTGGCGGTCTGCGAGCGAAGCGCAATGTTGTTTTCCGCCATGACGGTGCGGACATTGAATGGACGCCATCTGACGGTAATGCCAGCGTCCCTCGCCAAAGGGCCGATACGCATGACGGAGAGGTATGCATAACCACTCCCAAGGAAATAGAAAAATTCGAGTTGCCTCATCCGCTGTCTCCTCGACACTGTCTGGAGCCCGGGCGTTCACGCGATCGTCGACGCCACCACTACGCTGCCAGCTGCCCTTACCAAGACTTCACGCGTCGCCTCCCAGTTTCCTGGTCGTCATGGCGCATCGAAGGCATCCTGCCCAAACATCAGGGTAATTGCTGAGTTCCTGTATTGCGCAAGCGAGATCCCTGTCTTCGCTCTGTGAAAAGGCTTGCCGAATTGCTTCCCAACCACGCAACGTTACAGTGGAAGAGACGATCCACCTGGCATCTTCCGCCTAGGCTGAAGCACAAGCTGCTGCCTTGAACCGATTCACGAGCTGCAACGTATTCTCTCGTGATTGGGCAAAGTCTAAGCTAAAGCCAACTATGGCCTCCTGCCTCCCGACGCACACTATCGCCCAACGTTGGAGCGTAGGCAATATTGTATTAGCGTCAACTTGAATACCGCCATCGTCGCTCCCGGCTCACCCTGGCGCGGCGAATAGGCATTGGTGACGTGGTGGCGATCACCGCGGCACAGGGCGCGGGCCTATCCGCGTCTCAGCCGCAGCTCGCGCGTGACTCCCGGCGGCGAAATTCGAACTCCGGACCCCTAGAGTCGAAGTTACTAGTGTCAAAATAGTTGTTTTAGATGAATTACTTAATCAAAATGTCGTTTTCGAAAGCCTTGGAAATCCAAGATCATCGGATCGCCTAGAGTAGAGGCTTCGTCTCGCGCACTTCCTGGTTCTGTCCGCGATCGATCCAGCCGTTGGCGATTGAGCAGCATGGAATCGCCGAATTCATGCGTGCGATATCGGTGCTCGGCGAAGGCCGCGGAGGCCTTGGCGAGCAGAGCATCGTCGGCAAAGGCGCGCAGCAGCTCGAAATGGCTTTCGCCGGGCTGGTGGACGCCTGTTAGAATCGCATCGACCACGCGAAGTGGGGTGCCCAGCGCGATGCGCCCGGTCGCAATGCCGTTTGCGGCACGCACATTGCCGTCGGGGTTGGCAGCTGCCTCAAGCGCGCGCACCACGCTCGTGCCGATTGCGATAATGCGGCTTCCGCGGAGCTTCGCCCGCGCGACCTGGGCCGCGGTGCGCTCGGGAATGCGGTACGGCTCGTCGAAAGGGAGGCGCAAGTCGAGCGCGGGGTCCCCGGTGGAAGACACGCCCGCGGCATGCGTGAGTGTTGCGAAGCCCACGTCTCGCCGACGCCAGGCCTGGAGCGTGCGCCAGTCGAGTGCGAACCCTGCCGAGGGCGCCTCGAACGCCACCGGCCCGGCGGCAATCTTCGTCCAAACATTCCAAAGTGCCAACGGTTCGCGAACATTGGCATATTGGATCGGCCGGCCGTGCTGCGCCACTCCTGCAAGCACCGCTGCGCGGTTGCCTCGGAAGCGCAATTCGAGAAGGCGAGGATGGTCGAGAAGGCGCTCTATGACGGCTTCAAGCCGGCCGAGCCGGAGGTGATCGCCTGGTGATAGCGGGGGCGGAGGCAGCCGATTTTCCGTGCGCATGCGGTGATCGCCCGCGCCGAAGGCAATCGCCAGGAAGTTGGTTGGGTCGGGAAATGTCAGCCAGCCTGCCAGGCGGATCTCGATCGCCTCGTCGCTGGGAAGGTGCGTGCCGCGCAAGCTGGCAGGCAAGGTCGCGGCGTCATTGGCGATGACAAGATCGCCGGCATCGAACAGTATCGCGAGTTCAGTGCGCGGCAGGTCGCGCGTCGCGCCGTCCGCCTCCACGACGAGCAGCCTGGCGGCGCGCCGATCCGGACGGTCGGCGGCAATCATCCGCGTGTCTCGGCGAGAAGTGTTGCGCCGGCCGGCAACGTATCGAGCATCTTTTCGATGATCTCGGCAGCAGCCAGGTCGGGACGCTTCAATGTCGACGGATCGGCGTCAGGAAGCGCCAGCGCGTGCAGCGGGGTGTCCATATCGCCGGGGTCGAGCGCGAGGTGCCGGATGCCGTCGGCCTTCGCCTCCTCGTCCCAAATCGCCGTCAGGTGAGCAAGAGCGGCCTTGCTCACACCATACGCGCCCCAGCAGGGATAAGCGTTCACCGCCGCGTCGCTGGAAATGTTGATCACCAGCGCGCCACGGTCCTCGCGCGCGGACGCGGCAAGTGCACCGAACAGTGCTTTCGTCAGCCGGAACGCGCCGACGAGGTTGACCGCGAGCGCTTTTTCCAGCTCCTCGCACTCGGTATCGGCAAGGAGCGCCAGTGGAACGGGCCCGAGGCTCGACGCATTGTTGATCAGAACGTCGAGCCCGCCTAGGCTCGCGGTGACCTGCAACGCGATCGGGTAGATGTCGTCTTTTTTGCCGACGTCGCCGACGATGCCATGTGCGCCCGTCTCGTCAGCGATGCGTTCGACGTTCGCGGCAGTGCGGGCAACGAAGGCGACGAACGCACCCTCTCTGGCAAGCTGCCGGACAAGGGCCAGTCCTAGGCCGGACGTGCCGCCGGTGACTGCTACACGAAGTCCCTGAAGATCAATGTTGGTCAGCATTGACGATACTCCTTCAATCCGTACAACTTATTGGTACAAGCTGAAGTTAACTTGAGGTCAAGCATTCATTCCGTGGATCGATGCCGACCAGACTCACGTATCGAGGCGCACCTTCGCCTTGTCGGCCAGCGGGCTGATCGCATGCGAGCGGGCCGGAACGGGCGCAAGCGCAGCCGCGATCATGCCGAGCCGGATCGCCTTATCGTCTTGACGCCGCGTATTGGCTGTCGATCGAGGCGATCGGCTCCGAGTTCACCGTGATTATCAGGCCGGTGAAGGAAGCGTGTCGCCGTGCAAGCGCCATCGGGTTGCGGCGGCGGAAACAATTCTCAGCCTCGCCGAACGCCACCAGTACACTACCAATCTGCAGGCGCGGGGCTTGGGAGGCTCGCGATCGGGCCTGGTCGGACTGATGCCGCCCATCCACGACAATCGCTACTTCTCCGCCATGGCGCAGACTTTTGAGGGACATGTGCGCAGCCGGGGCCAATGCTCGGTCGTGGTCAGTGCCAGCCGCGACCAGGAGAGGAACGGCGGACGCGGAGACGTTTTCTCGATGACGGCGGCTTCTCCGGCTGACCAAGGCCCACCGGCTTCACTCAACCAAAGAAATATGATCATGATCTGGACCGAGACGATCGGCTTCCTCGGAAGCTTCTTCGCCGTTCTCACCTACTCAATGAAGCCTCAATGAAGCCATGCTGTGGCTGCGCATAACGGCGGTGCTGAGATGGTTTGTGCTTTGCCGCCTATGGCGCCCCTCATCGGCAGCTTACCCTGAGCCTGATGGAACTGGTGCTGCTGCCGGTTAATGCCTGGCGCCTGTTCGAACTTCTCCATCAAACTCAGCCGGGCCGGATTCAGGGGGCCCGAAAATGCCAACACCGCATCTCTGGCTGCTGCTCCGGTGGGCGCTTTCCCTCTGGGTGCTCGGCCGGATCTGGCTTGTGATCGCCGCTAGCGACCGCTTTCAGGAAGTGGCAGAGCTCGTCTCAACCGCCGAGACGAGGCGCAAATTCGCCTAGCGCCTCAACGCCGCATAGTTCCGCCTTTGATGGGCGACAGTGGACCGGCGGTTTTCGGGATGACCATCTTCCATGCCGAACGGCTGTGATGCGACGCATTGCGGAAATCGAGCCCCGTAACTGAGCGGTGGCTTTCAGAACATGATGACCTCTCCGCGAAGTCGAGAGGCCATCGTGATCAGATCTCGGTTCCCTCGGCGATGTGAGCGCGTCCCCGACCTCGACATCCGGATGGCGAACCGTATTCTCGATCTCGGTGTGCCCAAGCAGGATCTGAACCGCCCGGAGGTTGCCTGTTGCCTTATAAGAAGCGGATCGAAACCGGAAGTTCGACGCGAATTCAACGGAGAGCTCGCCGGCTGTTCACGCTACTACGCGCTCAGTCCTAAGACAAGCCGCCAGAGAACTGGCCTTCCAGAAGCGACGCAGGTCAAGGGAACGTCGCCTCGCCGGGCATCTTTGCAACTGCGACGATCACTCTGGCACGCCGGAGATGCCCAGCGCCTCGACATAACGCTCGGCGAACACCTCGTCCAGCCACGGGTTGATCTGTCTCTGCAGGGTGAGCGTGTAGGTCGGGAACGCCTTCATAAGACGCCGCGCCGCCGCCTGCGCCTCGTCCAGCCGGTTGAGTTTGACCAGCGCCATGATCACCACCCGGTGCGAGGAGCCGTAGTTCGGCATCTCGTGCAGCGCGCGTTCTCCCCATGCCAGCGCTTCCTCGTAGCGCTCGAGCATCAGGTAGCTCATCCCGATGCCGGAGAGCGCGATGCCCTTCTCGGGGTCGATCGGGCTCAGCCGCATTGCCCTGTGAAAGTGCTCGATGGCGACGAGCGGGCGGCTGGAATGTGCGTTCACCCAGCCGCTGCCCGTATGGCCCTGCGCCGAATTGGGGTTGAGCAGCAGGGATCGCTCGATCGTGCGCAACGCCATCTCGTAGTCCTTCGCGCTGTAGGCGATCACCTGCGCGGCGAAGCGTAGGCTCGTGGGATCGTCGCGCGCTTCCGCCAGTACCTCTCGCGCCATGCGCGCGGCGACTCGGATATCGTCGGGCTCGTGCCAGCACTGGCTCACGGATAGGCTGCGGATATAGGCGCCGAGTGCCTTCGCCAAGTTGAAGCCAGGGTCGATGCTGAGCGCCTCGTTGGTGAGCCGGCGCACGTCGGCAAAGCCTTCGCGCGTCATGCTGTAGAAGCGCGGCAGCGCGCGAAGGTAGAGGTCGTAGGCGCTGATGTACTCGGTCGGTTTCATGCGCGCCTGCTTGATCTCCTGCAGCCGGATGCTCGGTTCGACCGCACCGACGACGCTCTCGGTCACCTTGTCCTGCAGGTCGAAGATGTCGCTCACATCGCCCTCGAAGCGGTCAGTCCAGACATGGTGCCCACTGATCGCGTCCACCAGCTGCCCGCTGATACGCACCCGCGATCCTGCTCTGCGGATGCTGCCTTCTAGCACGTAGCGGACGCCCAGCTCGCGCCCGACCTGGCGCAGGTCTACCGCCCGGCCCTTGTAGGTGAAGGACGAGTTGCGGGCGATCACGAAGAAGGAGTTCACCCGACTCAATCCCGTGATGATGTCCTCCACCAGCCCGTCGGCGAAGTATTCCTGGTCGGGGTCGCCGCTCATGTTGGTGAAAGGCAGGACCGCGATCGAGGGTTTCTCGGGCAAGGGAGGCGATGCAGCCACCGAGGCGCTGGTGTCGGACTCGACGCGGTAGGCGCGCACGGGCCGCTCGATGTTCTTGAGGCGCAGGTTGCCGAGCGGCCTGAAGCCGCAATCGAGCTTGCCCTGAAGGTGGTCGTACGCGGTGCCGGAGACGACCACGGTGCCGGGATCGGCGATGCTTTCGAGTCGGGCGGCGATGTTGACCCCGTCACCGTAGAGGTCGCCGTCCTCCTCGCAGACCACGTCGCCGAGATTGACACCGATGCGCAAGCGAATCCGCTCTTCCTCGGGCATCTCCGCCTCATGTTCTGCCAGGGCCTGCTGAATCGCCATTGCCGAGGTCACCGCGTTAACGACGCTCGCGAACTCGCACAGCATGCCGTCGCCGGTGAGCTTGACGATCCGACCCTGGTGCACAGAGACCAGCTGTTCGAGGAGGTCCTTGCGGTACATCTTCAGCCGCTCGAGCGTGCCGCGCTCGTCGCGCTCCGTCAGGCGCGAATAGCCGACCACGTCGCAAGCCATGATCGCTGCGAGGTGGCGCTGCGTGGTCACTGCACCGCTCAGCCAAGCGCCTGCACGCGGGCCGCCCCGCGTCCATGTCCTGCCAACTTCCAGACGCCCCATGCGCATGGTATCTATCTCTCCCAGTCGCCGCCGTCGCCGATATAGAACGCAGAACGCAGCTCGACCTTGCCTTCACGAGGTTTCGCTAACCCTCTTGCGAGGCGTGGAGCGTTCCAGTCGCCGCGCCCACGCAGCCTCTGGAGACGCTGACACGTCACTCCCAGAAGGCCGGAGATATTTCTTGCCCTGTGTAACCGGTTGACGCCACCGTGGCGGTGCTTTTGTCACGGCGATGTAACAGCGAGATGGCCTGCGAGCGCGCGCATCGGGCATTACACCAGACGTTTGCGCATAGAGGTGCTGAGGTCGGCAGGTGGTGCGGGCGCGACCTTCAGCATGGTCAGCTGCGATGTCTGGCTTTTGGGCGAAAGCAAAATCCGCCTCTGCGGCCGATATTGAAGCGTAAAACTGCCATTCACTTCGTGATAGATGTAGGCCGGCTTCAATTCAGAACCGACCTCGGCCAAAGGCTACCTTTGAGCCAAGATGGCCTTAGTTGCATGTGATTGGGCAAACACGCCGACTTCCTCAGTCGGCTATTGTCAAGCCGCTCGGGCTTCATGTCTTCGCCGCTCACCATTTTGTCACGGCGGAGAAATCGAGTTTGCCTGAGCCGAGGATAGTCACTTTCGCAACGACGCCCACCTCGGCCGGTACCCTCAGGTCCATGGCGCCATGGGCCTTGGCGAAGACCAGGAATTCGGTACGCGTGGCGTTGACGGCCTCGGTGACGAGGATCAAACCAGTCGAATTCGGCATTCCGGCACGCATACGTATTGGTGGTCAGGCTCGCTGGCGGACGCCCTGTTCCGCCTCTGGTTGGCGCGAGCTAGCCTTTCGAGCCGGCTGGGGCGATTGCGCCTGGAACAATATCCGTGTTCTGAGCCACCTTGATTCGCCATCCCGACTGCCCTTCTTGGACAATCAGAAGCAATATGCCTTTCCTAACCCCGGCCGGGGAGCCGTCCGGAGCAAATGCTCCCGTTAGCGTCCAAGTGTAATGAACAGAAGCAAGCCCCGGAGCCAATTTCACAACCGACGAGATATCGCCTTCTAATCGGCTATCCCGAAACATGGTGTCATGGGTGGCTCGGTGCGCCGCTTCGATCTCGGATCGGTTCTTCCACCAAACACCTACGACGTTAACGAAATTAGCATCGGAAGCGAACAGAGACGCAAACTCATCCATGTCATGCCGGTTCCAAGCGTTCGCAAAAGCGGTAGCGACATGCTCGGGCTTATCAGACGTCACGCTCATGACCCACGTCTCCTGCGTACCTCCGCTAAGCATATAGGAGCCCGGACCGGATGCGACACGGCAAAGGTCAAATTTCAAATTGACGCACTAGCGGCAGCGGAGGAATTGCGACATCCAATGTGGGATCCTGTTACGATCCCCTATGGCCATCCGAATAGTATCCTGGCGCTTCTTTCCGCCTTCGCCTACGGATTCGCAAAACTCGTTGAACGTTATGGCGGCGTTGGCGATCAGCCTTCTCCATGTGAAGAAGGCTCAACCCTTGATTGCCCAGACCGCAATGCGCCGCCACCTTAAACCTGAGCCTAAGCATTCGAGCGCGCTTGGAATAGGAAGTCGCGTTCGCGCCAATCAAGCGGAAGACCAAAGTCTGCACGGCAGAAGAGCGAATTGATGGCTATCATCGTGACATGATAGCGTTGCCGCACCTTGCCCGAGGACGGCGTCTTCGCGCCATTCCATGCACATGCCATGCGTCGCAGTTGCGCCACAAATGCTCAGGGCGCCAGTCCGGCCTTCCCCCAAGTGACAATCCTGGCGTCAGGCGCCGCAGGCTGATGGATGTTGTCTGGTCGGTCATCTTTGATGAAACCGTACCGGATGCAGACGCCGAAGGGGGGCGGAAGCCGACTAAGAGCCCGCCAATTTCGTCTAAGTTCATGTCCGCCGTTTGCAAGTAAAAATGCGAAAAGACACTACGATGCAAGGACTTAGCTTGCGTTCTTGAGCCTTCGACCTTTCTCTAGCACGCGGCAGTAGTCCGGAGCAGTGGGTCTGAGTGCCCCTATTCTGCTCCTAGTTTTTGACGTTCGGAGACGACTAGATGGCCAAAATCAAGCTAACCAAATCTGCGGTTGACGCCGCCGCCCCGCAGGACCGCGATTACGCATCCGGCAGGGTGAAGACGGTGCAGGGCGCGGCGATGCCGCGCAGCACGTGTTCGCCCAGCGGCACCAGCGGTGTGGTGATCTCGGCGGCGAGCGCGCCCGAGATCAGCACCGAGCGGCCGAGCGGCCGGCATAGCCCCTCCAGCCGGCTGACCAGGTTGACCGCGGGGCCGATGGCGGTGAAATCCAGCCGGTCGACCGCGCCGATATTGCCCCACAGCATCTCGCCGAGATGCAGCGCCGCGCCGAACGGCAGCCGGGGCAGGCCCTGCGCCTGCCGCCCCGCATCGAGATGGGCCATGCCGGCGCGGGCGGCGACGACGGCGCGCAGCGCCGCCTCGCAGGCCTCGGCCGGCGCAGCGGTGACCGGGAAAATCGCCAGCATGCCGTCGCCGATAAATTTCAGCACTTCGCCCCCAAAGGCGTGCACCGCGCCGGCGACGCGGTCGAACCAGGCGTCGAGCGCGGCGATCACCGTCGTGGGCTCGGTTGACTCGGACAGGGCGGTAAAGCCGCGCAGGTCGGCATAGAGCAGCGCGGCGCGAATGGTTTCTCCGGTGCCGCGGCGCAGGGACCCGCCTTGCACCCGGGCGGCACTGCGCCGGCCGAGATAAGCCTCGAGCAGCGCTGTCAGCGCCGCCCGCGCCGCAAGTGCGGCAAGGGGCGCCGCGGCGAAGCGCGCGGCCTGGCGCAGCCGGGCAGCCTCGGCGGGGCCGAACGGCCGGGTTCCAGCCCAGCCCAGCACCGGACTATCCGGCGCCCGGCCAACCGGGCCCTCCTGCACCGTGCCGAGCTCCGCCAGCCAGTCGCGCCCGGCCTGGCCGAGCGGACCGCCGGCGAAGCTCAGCGCCTCGATCACCGCCCCTGTCTCCGCCCGCCAAAGCCAGGTGCGGCGGGTGATGATGGGATGCGGCACCGCGAGCGTCAGCGCGCCGCCGGCCAGCGGCAGGCCGTCAGCCAGAAGTCGGCCGCCGAGCTCGGCCAGAAACCGGTCGGGGGCGGCCGAGGCGCCGGCCTCGTCCACCAGCCAGGCGAGAGGCGCGGGCAGATCCATGGCGCGATTATGCGGCCACCGCGCCCGGCCTGTCATCCGCGCCGTGACGATGCGCAGCCGGCCCGCCGATCTATCCCCCCGCCCCCGGCGCTGGTACGGTCCGATCCTCGATGGCGCCGGGTTCGACCCGCCCTGCGAGCCGGCATCCGCCGTCAAATTGCAACGGGCTCACGGGCGGCGATATCGCGCGCGGAAGGCCGTCACCGCCTGCCCGTGTGGCCGTATTTGGGATCCGGGCCGGGATCACGCCCGGCTGCAACCTCGCCCAGCCTGCCGAGGTAATGAGCCCAGCCCTCCGCATGGCCGGCGCATTGCTCGGCATTGGGCAGGCCGGAGTGGGTCAGGCGCAGCAGCGTTCCGTCCGGCTGCTCGATCAGATCGATCTCAACCAGGCTCGATCCCGGCGGCACCTCATCGCTCTCTTCCCAGCCGAAGCTGTATGCCAGACGGTGCACCGGCACCACCTCCCGGAAGGTGCCGCGAGCGACGCGAGCCCCGGTAACATTGACGAGATAGAGCCCGCCGGACTGCGGCTCGAGCTGCGCCTCCGTTCCCATCCAGCGCAGGATCTTCTCCGGATCGGTCAGGAGGGCAAACAGCGCAGCGGGGGGCGCCGGGATGTGTGTCTCGCGGCGGACGACGAGGGCCTCTTGCATCGGCTTCCTCCATAGTTGCGACAGTTGGAGCAATTGTAAACCAGTTGGCTGCTCGTGCGATAGAATAGGATCGGACATCTACTCTGGAGTGACAAGTGTGGCGAGATTCCGATGGGCACTCGCCGATCACAGCCGCGGCGCATGCGCTCCGCTTCGGGAGCGTTCGAAGCGTTGGGTGCCGCATCCGATATCCCGAGGATCGATTCTCAGAGATCAGTTGCATCACCGGAGATTGGTTTCGGGCTGACGCCACGCGAGCTGCACGTGCTGCGGCTGGTGGCGACCGGCAGGTCGAATAAGGTGATCGCTCATGAGCTCTGCCTCAGCGGAAAGACCATCGACCTGCACCTCTGCAAATTCGCAGAACCTAAGCGCCAAAACTGGCGCGGTGCTCCTACGCGTAGCTGATTCCCGTCAGTGACCGGGGTTTCGGCGCGGAAACAGGCAAGCTGCGGCAGCTTCATGCCCCGTCGTCGCCCTCACGCCACCAGACGCGGAGCAGTTCGTGCAGTCGCGGCGACATCGTGGAGTGGCGGTCCTTGCGGCCCTTGCCCTCCTGGACGCGGCCGAAGTTGATCGGCCGCAACACCAATGCGCCCAGTATGATGATCGGCCAGCGGGCCGCGGACATGATAGTCCATCAAGAAGTGCTGCAGTGACGCCCGTCGATCCCGGGCTCCTACGCAACATCCATTTCGGGACCATCTCTCTATTATTCTGCAGGCGGACGCGTGCCGGTTCTCAAAGGACGTGTTGAGCGCGCCATCAGACACTCCAGGACCGGCTTGTGAAGGCACTGCGCCTGCGCGTCATCAGCACGATCAAAGGAGACCAATGCTTATGCGCCTGAGTTCATGGCGGACTTCAACGCTCGCTTTGGCAAGGACGATCCTGCCGGTGGCTTCGGCGAAGCGCCGGGCCGGTGATCTGAACATTCCCCTTTGCGGCGATATCTTCGGCATTCCACGAAACGAACGACCGGAGTTGGATATGAGAACGGAAATGTTGCTCGACGCAAAGGTCTCGCCGAGTCGGCCACAGGGCGAGTGTTCAGGTTCTGAGCAGCAGGCTTGAACTTCTGTACGACAACGAACTCAGCCTGATCATTCTCCCAATTGACTGCCGAAAATGACCGCCTTCTTACAACTAACCGCCAAGCCACATTTGGCATTTGCAACTCGCGCTGGGGTGTCGACCGCTTCTCTCACGCTCCCCCCATATAGATTTCCATGATCTGCCGGTCGTCGCGCACGTCCCGACGCGTCCCCTCGAAGCGCTTTTCGCCGGCCGCCAGGATGTAAAGCTTGTCCGCAATCGGCATCGCCTCGCGGATGTTCTGCTCCACCATCACGATGCCAATGCCGTGCGCGGTGAGGGTGGTAATGCGTTCGAGCGTCTCGATGACCATGGCCGGCGACAATCCGGCGGAAGGCTCGTCCAGCAGAATGAAGCGCGGTTCCGAAACCAGTGCCCGCGCCAGCGCAAGCATTGCCTGCTCGCCGCCCGAAAGCGAACCGGCCGCGGTACGCCGCCGCCGTGCTAAAGAGGGATATTGCTCGATCAGCGCCTCGATGCGCTGCTCGACTATCCGCCGGTCCGCGATGGCGTAGCCACCCATGCGCAAATTCTCCATCACTGTCAGGCGCGGAAACACACCGCCGCCCTGCGGCATCAACACCAGACCCTGGCGCACCACTTCATGGACGGCAAGGTTGGAGAGTGTTGATTCACCCAGGCGCGCCGTACCGCTCCACACCGGCAGCGCGCCGACAATGGCCTTGAGCAGGGTCGACTTGCCACTGCCGTTCGGCCCGAAGATGCAGGTAATCTTGCCAGCTTCCGCGCTCAGCGAGACGCCATGGACGATCTCCTGCTTGCCGTAGCCGGCGACGATGTTGTCGGCGGTGAGCGTGGTGCTCATTGTGGCCGCCCCAGATAGGTCTGCATAACTTCCGAATTGCGAACGATGTCGTTGAAAGGCCCGGTGGCCACGACACGGCCTGCATCCATGACAATGACGCGGTCGCACACGTTCCGCACCATTTCCATGTCGTGCTCGATGACCAGGACGGTGGTGCCGCGCTCGCGCAGCCGCGCGATGGCCTCCACGATGATCTTGCGGATGCTGGGATGCACGCCCGCTGTCACCTCGTCGAGCAGAATGAGCGAGGCCTGGCGCATCACAACGCGCCCGAACTCCAGCAGTTTCTGCTGGCCGCCCGAAAGATCGGATGCGCGGTTGTCTGCGACATGCTCCAGCTTGAGCAGCGCCAGCGTATCGGCCGCCCGTTCGCGCGCGCCCCGCCAGTGGCCCTCGGCCGCAGCCGCCAGCAGGTTTTCGGTGACGCTCATATTGTCAAACATGGCCGGAATCTGGGAGGTGCGAGCAAGCCCCAGCCGCGCGATCGTGTGAGCCTTTCGGCCGCCGATTTCGTGACCGTCGAAGCGGATCTGGCCACGATCCGGCGTCACCGTGCCCGATATCAGGTTGAACAGAGTCGACTTGCCAGACCCGTTAGGCCCGATCAGGCCGGCGATCTCGCGCCGACCGACGTCCAGGGAGACACCGTTGACGGCCTTGATGCCGCCGAAATGGCAGTGGAGTTCGCGCACGACGAGAATAGGTTCGCCGGTGCCAGAAGTTTTGCCCTCGGCGGCGCTCAACTGGGCCGTCCCGGGCCGCCGCCGACAAGATTGCCGACCGCCTTGTCCAGCACGGCGCCAGACTTGGCCACGCGCCTCGAAAACATGCCGACGATGCCGTTCGGCAGAAACAGCACCACCAGCACGATGGCCGCGCCCAATATGGCGATATAGAACGCGGTGTCACCCCAGTACATCCAGATGATGCGGTTTACGACAAAGAGCGCCACACCGCCCAATGCCGGCCCCCACAGGCTGCCCAGCCCGCCCAGCAGCACCATCACCACCATCTGATCGGTGATGTCGCCGCCGAAGACGCTTTTCGGATTGATGAACGTGACCCAGTAGGCAAAGATCGCGCCAAATACCGAGGCGGTGACGGCACTGAGCACGAAGGTCTGCAGCTTGACCAGCGAAGTATTGATACCGATAGCCTCGGCCGCCGGCTCATGATCGCGCAGTGCCTTGACCTTCAGCCCGAAACGCGAGCGCTCGAACAGCGCCCACGTAATGAGATAGGTGAGCGCAGCCGCGCCGAACATGGCGAAGTAGAAGAAGCGCTCGTCAAGAAAGGGCGGCAGCCCAATGCCGCCGATGCCGCCGGTGAAGTCCATCACCGAGGCGAACTGTATGAGCACCTCGGCGAAGGCCCAGGTGGCTATGGCGAAATAGGCGCCGCGCAGGCGCAGCGTCGGCGCGCCGATGATGATGGCAAACAGCGCCGTCACCACGATACCGGCCGGGAGGGTGGCGAAGAAGGGCCAGGCGAGCCTGTCGCCCATCAGCAGCGCCGTAACATAGGCGCCGAGCCCGAAGAAGGCCGAATGGCCGAAATTGATGTAGCCGGCATAGCCGCCGAGCATGTTCCAGGAGCAGGCCAGCCCCGCCCACATCAGCGCGCCAGTGGCAATGCGCAGCCAGTAGTTGTTGACCAGCATCGGCAGCAGCGCCAGCACAACGATTACGGCGATCAGCAGGAGGAGGACGGCCCAGCGTGGCTTCATGTCCCGCCTCACAAGCCGTGCCGCAGGATCCCGCGCGGAGACACGAGAAGGACGAGGAATAGGGTGCCGAAGATCGCCAGCAGCGAATAGCTCGACCCGACATAGGTCGCGACGAAGGCTTCGATGACGCCGAGCAGCAGCGCGGCGACGAGGGCACCGCCGACGGAGCCCAAGCCGGCAAGCACAGCCACGAAAAATGCGAACAGAGTATAGCGCAGGCCGACTTCCGGGTTCACTGAAAAGATTGCACCCATTAGTACGCCGGCCATGGCAGTGATGCCTGCGTAGAGCCCGTAAACAGTGGCGCTGAGGCGGCGGATGTTGACGCCCATCAGTGCGGCGTTCTGCCGGTTTTCAGCCGTCGCTCTGATCGCCAACCCATAGCGGGTGCGGTAGAGGAACAGGAACAGTCCGCCGGCGATGGCGATCGCGAAGACCGCCGCGGCCACGCGGATCAGGGGCACCGTCACGGGCCCGACGGCGAGGCTCTCGCCGCTCAACACGGTCGGCACGCTGTGGGTATTGAAGCCCCACGCGGTCAGCATGCCGCCGCGCAGTAGCGTGAACAGGCCGAAGGTCAACGCCAGCGCCATCAATTCCGGCCGCGCCGTGCGGCTGTTGCGGACATTGTAGAGGATCGGCCCAATCAGATAGCCGATGGCGCCGAACAGCATGAAGGCCACGGGGATCGCCAGGAATCCGTCGACACCCAGTCCGGCACCCATATAGTAGCCGAGATAGCCGCCCAGCACGACCCAGCCGCCCACCGCGAAATCGATGACATGCAGCACGCCGAAAGCGAGCTGGAAACCGATCGTAAAAGTGGCGATGACGCCGCCGATCAGAAGGCCGTTCAGCAAGGTCTGTAGGAATAGATCCAACGCGGGAACCGTCCGTCAGCCAACGAAAGGGCAGAGTGCCGCGGCAAAGCGGCCGTACACACGATAGCATGGTCCGTCATTTTCCGAGCACGCGCAACCACCGTCATTGCGCCGGGCAAGGGTGATGGCGACGAGGCCGCCCCCACCCTGTCCAGAACCGGCTATTTCCAAGCTGGCAGCGGGTAGGTGAGGTCCGCTGCCGCGGCCTCTTTCGGCCCCACCGCTACGGTCTTGCCACCCTGAATCTGGATCAGCACCGGCACCGGCTGGACGTTGTCGTGGTAGTGGTTGCCTTCCTTCTCGAACTTGATCGGTCCGTAGAAGGTCTGGATGTCGGTCGCGGCTATCGCGTCCTTAAGAGCAACCCTGTCTTCAGGCGTGAGCCCCGGCTTCTTGCCAAGCCGCTTGACGGCATCGCCGAAAACGAGACCGCTGGCCGCGCAGGCCGCTTCGGTATAGTCGGGCTCGTGCCCGGACTTCTTTTGCGCCATCTCGGCAAACTCCTTTGCGGTGCCGAAGAAGTCGTCCTTATATGAAACCGACGGCAGCCACACGGAGACGCCGCAGGTACCGTCGGCGTCCGCGGCGAGCGCCTGGGCGAAGGCCGGGTCGGTGACGCCATAGTGCATTATCAGCGCCTTGGGCCGGAAGTTCAGCGACTTGGAGGTCTTGACGACATTGATCAGCGGCTCCTCATGGCCGCCGACGGCGACGATATCGGGATTGAGCGCTGCGATCTTAGAGATGACGGGAGTAAGGTCGCCAGAGGCCGGCACCAATTCGTAGGCGACGACTTCCAATCCGGCCTCCTTGGCCCCGTCGCGAAAACCTTCGCCGGTTTCCTTCGAGAAGGGTTCGTTGACGCCGATCACAGCAATCGTCTTGGCCATGGGGTTAGACAGTTTCGCCAGCACGGCCAGCGATTTACCCGCAGTGGTGTCCACGGCCGGGATGATGCCGAAGTTGAATTCCGGCTTGGCCTTCCAGACGTTTGGGGATTCCGCGGAGCCGGAAATCATCGGCACCTGGTACTTCTGGCAAATCGGCTGCACGGCGATAGTCGAGCCGCTGGTGTAAGGGCCGAATAGCACGTCGACCTCATTCTGGACGATCAGGCGCTCGGCGGCATCCGCGCCGGTCGCCGGGTTGCTTTGGTCGTCACCGTAGAACATGTCGACCTTGAAACGCTCGCCGGCGACTTCAACCCCGCCCTTGGCGTTGACGGCCTCCGCCCATAGGTCGTAACCGCGTTTGGTCAGGTTGCCGCCGAGGATGTTCTCGCCCGACAGCGAGGTGATAACGCCGGCCTTGAATGTCGTCACCTGCGCGCATGCCGCTCGCACAAACGGGCCCAACGGGCCGGCTGCGAAGGCGCCGGCGCTGACGCCGAGGAACCGACGGCGCGAAAAACGTTTGCTGTTCGTGAACATCACTCAACTCCCTTCATCCGTTATCAGATTGGAAACCGACGATATCTCCTGTTTATACCACTGTATGCCTTTTGTGCGGACAGAGAAGATATGCCTGGGTCAACAGGCAATGCGTAAGGCGGCTTCGGGTCATCAACGCGTAGAGGCGCCGCAGGCTGTGGATGCTCAATGCCTCGTCGTGCACCAGCTTCGTCGACGTATGCCTTTTGGGCGCCATTGGCGCCGCGAGCAGTTGTAGACGCGGCTCCTATTCTGCACCTAGACAAGTTTGCGAGGCATCAAGGAACGAAGGTCTAGTCATTAAGACATTGATTTTTCTATTGATTTATGTTCCTCGCGACGCTCCGTCGCATGGTAGACAAACCACTTTTTGAGAGGCAAGGCGCGAGATAGCCCTCGGATCATGGTCGCGGAGGGGTGGGATTCGCCGATCATGGCCTCTTCGCCAAGATGACGCCTTCGGCAGCCTTTTGATTTCTTTAAAACGGTCGCCGCAGTTTCGAAGATGGAGCCCCACGGAACCAAATCTGTCCGCTCGCGTCCGGGTTGGCTGGGCAAAGCCGGCCCGGCGCCCGAAGGCAGGCCCAAGCGGACAAGTTCATTCCAAATTGGGTTACTCGGGCCGTTCTGCCACAAAGAGAGTATCGGAGAGAAGCCCAAGCCGGTCGCGATCCGCGGCGGGTATACGATCTGAATTTATTCGGGTGACCGTAAAGCCGGCGTCCTCGATACGCTCCTTGATATCCGGTCCGTAGGCTCGCACGTGATCCGATCCACCAAAGCGCTCGTCGCGCTCGCTCAGTGACATAGATGGCGTCGCTTCGATCGTTTGGCGATAAATAAGCGGCACCTGGATCCAGACCTGCCCTCGGCGCTTAAGAGATGACCAAAGTTGCCGAAACACATGCCGATCATCAGGTACGTGTTCCATGACATGACTTAAGACGACGATATCGAGATCGCTGGTGCGACGCATGTCCATCAGGTCAATTTTCACGGTATCGGGGCCGTACCGTCCCGGCTCGAAATCGGCTTTGATTAGATTGCCCGCTTGAGAGAGTCTCTTTGAAAGACCCTTCTCGCTCGGCGCAATCTGGAGAATTTCAAGCTGCCCCGCCGGCAACTTGATAAGCCTACGGTCTAGAGCACAAATCAAAAACCGCTCACGATCCACGGCATGACAAAGCGGGCAGATAAGAGTGTACGCTCCGAAACGGTAAAAAGCCGCGACATCGCGATCGCAGGCATTGCAGTGATGAGCCTTGCTCATCGGGAGGAGCGTCAGGGCAAAGGCTCTGAGCCAATCTCGGTACGAATGAAGTTTGCGTGTGACCCGCCGTACTGTGATACGATCACCATAGCTGCGAAAAAGAGATAGAAGTCGGCTTTCTCGAACATTGTTCTTCCTTGATGGTTTCAGCATGTCGCCTCTAAGGTTTTTTCACCCAGGGGACGATAATTAGCGCCAGCTGATATGAAGTCGAGTCTGCGGAGCAGCCCGTGCTCCCGATCGGTCGCTGACGATGCAGGGCGTGGGAGCCAGGCCCTCGCGCTAACGCTGGGACAGCGGCCAGCAGGAACACGCGCTGGCGGGGCTGCTAGTCCTAGTTGTCCTATTCGAACCCCGCCTTTGAAGAGAAAATTCGATCATCGTCATTGCTGCGCCTTGTCCGGGCTTCTCGACAATGGCCCGCATCGTCAAATTCGCCGGCCACTCGCTGCGCGCTGGCCTCGTCGGCCGAGGTCGACGAACGCTATGTGCAAAAACAGCTCGGCCATGCCTCCGCGGAGATGACCCGCCGCTATCAGCGTCGCAGACATCGCTTCCGCATCAACCTGACCAGGGCTTCCGGCCTCTAACGAACCCCCTGCTCTGCCGTTGTTCCGCCGCTCAGGTTCGCGCGAACGGCCTCACCCTGAGCGCCAAAAGATTGGTTTTCGGCCATTCGGGCTGCCCCGGAGCCTCCGGGCCTGTTTCATCGCCAGGACAGCTGGTCTTTCGGCAGCCGACCGCTCGGATCGAACACGTTCACTTTGTGCGGAAGATCGGGACCCCAGTCCCATAGCACCAGATTGCGGTCTTCCGTCTCCGCGCCCGGAGCAAAACTCGGCACCAGAATTCCAGCGATGCCTTCAGGCCGCAGCCGGTCATAGATGGACCAGGATGCAGGTCGCTCTCCGTTGCTGAGAGCCGTGGCCCAGGCGCTCCCCATGTCCGCAAGCGTGACAGAAGATTCTCCCCTGCCCTGCTCGGTTGTCAGATCAGTGATGTCCTCGCAGTCCACCTCATAAGAGCACAGCACGCAGGGGTCGATGCGATGCGCGAAGCCCTGGTTGGCTTCCTTGACAGCCGTCATGACGGTCAGCGCCAGATATAGCGCGGGCACACCTTTGGGATTGAATCGAGCGCCCCTGATCGCCGCTCCATCACCGGAACTCGGCTTGAATGCCCAACGTGGATCATGCGCCCTGTAGCAGGTTCCGACAAACCTCAAGCAAAGCCACCCAGGGCCATGTGATCGAGGTAGTCGCGAATAGCAGCGGCCTTGCCGTCCTTCACGAGGGCTTCGGCGGTGCGTCCACCGAATGCCGGCAGCGGCTGGGCTCGGTACCAGGCCATGGCCTGTTCCTTGCCTCCCGCCCAATCCGTCACGCGGCTGATGATTTCGAGCATCTCGCGCAGACGCCCCTGCGTCTTTGCCGTGCGGCTGCGCTCCAGCCGATAGAGGGTTTCGCGGGCAAGCCCGGCCGTCTGAGCCAACTGACCCTTGGACATTCCAAAGCTGTCGGCCACCTGGTCAACGGCAATTTTCCCGGCACGGTCCATATAGGACAAAACCAGGGGTTCATTCTGCATGGATTTCTTGAGGGCTTGCCCCATGGAGTTCCTTGTCATATTAGCAGCCGTATTTACTGTGCAAAACATATGGCGCTTTTCGACTGGTTTCAAGCCCCCAAGCGCATGGCGTTGTTTGGCGGCTTCTGGACGCGTGCCCCGGGCGACAGCACCCGCCAGATCTCGTCCAGCGGGCATGTCACCTTCGTCCTCCAGGGAATTCGTTTTCGCAAGGACGGCACACTCGGCAAATTGCACGAAACGCTGACGTTGTCTTTCAAAGACGAAGGCAAGCGGAGGGAGGAGGTTGGTGGCCGATCAAAAGTTTGAGCGATATCCTCGTGATGTGCGCGATTGGCGCCGCGAGCAGTTGGTTCGGTGTCTCGCGACACTCCGGCGCATGGTAGACAAACCCCGTTTAGGAAACGAACGTCCGTCCCGACGGAGGGACTGCGCGATTCAGATGTCCGGATCGTCGAGAATGCGAGAGATCGTGCTGCGCCCCAGCGCACTCATGGCGGGGTTGGTGCGATGGTAATACCAGACGAGACCCATTGTCTGCTGGAATGCCCAAGCAACACCACGCTTCCACCAAAGATCTTCAACCTGAAGGCCGCACCGAAAGGTCGCTCTTCGCTCGCGGTCTAGAAGATGCCACGCGACTACCAAATCTAGCGACGGGTCGGCTGGTCCGAAACTGCCGCCATCAAGCACTCCGACAAGACGCCCGCCCTGCACGAGAAGGTTTGCTGGGATAGGGTCCCTATGAGTCATCACGACAGGCCCAGCGGATGGCAACTCCCGGAAGCGAGTCCACAAATCGCGCAGTCGAGCCACATCAAGAAGGCCCTCGCTGTTTTCAAAGCAAACACTCATCCAATCGTCATGATCGGAGAGATGTCCACCACGTCCTTGCCCGTCGAAGCGTCGGCCCCGTGTGTCCGCTTGGCGCAACGATGCCACGAGGTGTACAAGGTCTAGGGCGAACGTCGTCGATCCACTTAGCCCGTGCGGCGTGGCAACCTCGCCTTCGATCCAAGTTTGTAACGCCCATGGCATTGGGTAGTGAGGACCTGGCTCGCCGAGCCCAATCGGTTGAGGCGTCGGAAATAGCAATGTTCCCCAATCTCGACCATGGCAGCGGCCTCTGACCGAAGCATATTGGCGCATTCGGTCGGATTCATCGCCCTCAGTGGGAACCGCGCCGTGCTCTTCGAGCCAATGCGGAAGATGGCATTGACGGTTCCCGACGATCTAACTGAGGAGATGTCTTCATGACGATACTGGGGAAACTGGTCGCGGATCATCTGGCGGGCGATATCGATGTCGATATCCACCTGGTCGTCATGCATCATGAATTCTCGTCCTGCCGAGCTCGAATATGCGCAGCACCCGAGGCATTCCACACTCTTGTCCTACCTCCACCGATGCCATCAAAATCTTCGATAGTGTCCTGAAGGTTCTGCAAAAAGTTTTGGAGAGAGAACGGCGCTTGCTCTGAAGGGCGAGCGGCCATGGCACGGTGGTG
>NZ_JAMYQV010000026.1:0-94058 GCF_040321065.1 Mesorhizobium sp. M0563 | reverse complement strand
CGCGCATTGCCCGCCTGCGCCCGCCGGTGGGCCCGCGGCGCCCAAAACCCGGGGGGCGGCGGGGCGGACACGCCGACGTCACAGCTACTGCCACGCCATTTTTGCCGAACTTGACGCACACAACTCCTGTCAGCCAATCGAGCCCTCCATTGCCGGTTGGGGGATGGGTTTAGGTAGACGTTGGTGCTCTGTCACACCCCCCTCTGGCCTGCCGGCCATCTCCCCCGCAAGGGGGGAGATCGGCAGCTTGGCGGGCAGCCACCAACCTGAGACAATTGCGCTCGGGCACATTTTGTTCTTGCTTTGTGCCGGCAGCTATGCTAATAATTTCAGCATGGTGCTGATTCGCCCCAACGACCCGCCGCCGAGGCGGGTTTTTCATTTCTGGTTCCGCATGCCGTGTCCCAAAACCGCTGCGGCGTTTTGCCAAAACTGAACTCCAAGCCGTGGCGTCATCACGCCGCCCCTTTTCACCGCTTGGTGATGTGCTAGACCCTTCAAACCATCCCGAAGCGAATTTTGCGGAGCCCGAGCATGGTCAAGACGCCGAAGATGCGGCATTCCAAGAGCCGCCGTGAGCCGGTGACCATCGATCTCGAGCCCGGCGCCGTCTCGCGAGTCGCCGACGAACAGGATGCCAGCTCGCAGCAGCCGGCCGCGGCGCAGACCTACGAGGCGCGGGCCGAGGAAGCGGCGAACGCATCGCAGCCGGAGCCGCCTGAGGAGCCGGTGCATGCCGACCAGACCGATCTCGAACCATGGGAACATGCCGACGCAGCCGCGCGGGCCGGCACGCAAGAGCCGACGGACGCAGGCGCCGATTCTGCCAGGGAAGCGGAAATCCCTTATCCGGCCGGTTCGGATGCGCCGGTCGGTCGCTTCACGGCTTCCGACTACAGTTTCGAAGATGCACCCAGCGGAACCGGGGCCAACGAACCGAGGATACCAGGTTCCGGCGAGAAGACAGCTGAGACGAGGGACGACCATATGGCAGCGCAGCCGAAGCGGAGCGGCATCAACGGCATCGCCGCCGGTATTGTCGGCGGCGTCATCGCGCTGGCCGCCGCCGGCGGGCTGCAATTTGCCGGCCTGCTCGGGGCGCCGGGGTCGGGCGGCGTGTCGCTCGACCCCGTCAATAGTGAGATCGCTTCGCTGAAACGCGAGGTCGCGGACCTCAGACAGGCCGACGCCAACAATGACGCATCAGCCAAGGTGGACGGGCTGTCGTCGGCGCTGGATCAGGTCAGGGCGGACGTCACGGCGCTCAAATCGGCGGTCGAGCAAGGCGGCGCCGGCGACAATGCCGGGCTGGCCGCACTTGGCGACAAGGTCCGGCAGATCGAGACGGCGGTCGCGGGCCTCGGCAAGGCCGGCGGCACGGCGCCGGTCGATCTCGAGCCGCTCAACGAAAGGCTGGCCGCGCTCGACGCGCTGGTGAAATCGGCCGGCGAGACGGCAAAGGCGCAGGAAGGCCGGCTTGCGGCGCTGGAACAGTCGGTTTCACAGCTCTCGGGCAAGGTCGATGCACAGGCTTCGCAGCCGAAGATCGCGCTGGCCATTGCCGCCTCGGCGCTCAAGGCAGCGCTCGACCGCGGTGCGCCGTTCGCGACCGAACTCGAAACCTTTGCCGCGATCTCACCCGATGCACCCGAGATCGCGACGCTGCGCGCCTATGCCGAAAAGGGCGTCCCAACGCGCGCCGAGATCGCCGCCGAAGCGGACGCCACCGCCAACGCCATGGTCGCTGCCGCGACGCCTGTCGACCAGAATGCCGGCATCCTGCAAAAGCTGCTGTCGAGCGCCGAATCGCTGGTCAAGGTCAGGCCGATCGGTGCGGTCGAGGGCGCCGGCGCCCCGGAAACCGTCGCCCGCATGGAGGTCGCCGTCAATCAGGGCGACTACGCCAAGGCGCTCAGCGAATACGAAACGCTGCCTGAAGCGGCCAAGGCCGCCGGCGCCGACTTTGCCGGCAAACTGAAAGCGCGGATGGAGGTCGAGACGCAGATCGATTCGCTCATCGCTGGCGCGATGAAGGCGTGAGGAACCCGATGATCCGCATCCTCGCCTTCCTTGCCGTCGTCTTTGCGCTCGGGCTCGGGTTCGCCTGGCTGGCCGACCGGCCGGGTGAAATGCTCGTCACCTTCAACGGCTATCAATACCAGGTCAGCCTGATGGTCGCGGCGGTGGCGATCGTTGCCGTGGTTGCCGCGGTGATGATCGTCTGGTGGCTGGTCAAGGCGCTGTGGACCAGCCCCTATACGATCTCGCGCTATTTCCGCGTGCGGCGCCGCGACCGCGGCTATCAGGCGCTGTCGACCGGCATGATCGCCGCCGGCGCCGGTGACGGCGCGCTCGCCCGCAAGAAGACCAAGGAAGCGGCAAAGCTGATCCGCTCCGACCAGGAGCCGCTGATCCAGCTGCTCGACGCGCAGGCCTCGCTGCTCGAAGGCGACCATGAGGGCGCCCGCGAAAAGTTCGAGACCATGCTCGACGATCCCGAAATGCGGCTGCTCGGCCTGCGCGGACTGTATCTCGAAGCCGAGCGGCTCGGCGACCGCAACGCAGCCCGCCACTATGCCGGCCGTGCGGCGGCGGTGGCGCCGCAGCTGGCCTGGGCGGCCGAATCGACGCTGGAAGATCTGACCGGGCGTGGCGACTGGGATGGTGCGCTGAAACTTGTCGACGCCCAGAAGTCAACGCGGCAGATCGAGCGCGACGCCGCTAACCGGCGCCGCGCTGTGCTGCTGACCGCCAAGGCGCAGGCGCTGATCGACAGCGATGCCAATGCCGCCCGGACGGCGGCTCTCGAAGCCAACCGGCTGCGGCCGGATTTCGCGCCGGCGGCGGTCGCCGCGGCGAAATTGCTGTTTCGGCTGAACGACGTGCGCAAGGGCTCGAAAATCCTCGAGGCGGCGTGGAAGGCCGAGCCGCACCCGGAGATCGCCGAGCTCTACACCCATGCCAGGCCCGGCGATGCCGTGCTCGACCGGCTGAACCGGGCAAAGAAGCTGCAGGACCTGAAGAAGAACCATGCCGAGGCCTCGCTTGCCGTGGCGCGCGCCGCGCTCGATGCGCAGGACTTTTCAACCGCCCGCCGCGAGGCCGAAGCCGCCATCCGCATCGATCGCCGCGAAGGCGCCTATCTGCTGCTGGCCGATATCGAGGAGGCTGAGACCGGCGACCAGGGCAAGGTGCGGCAGTTGCTGTCGAAGGCGGTGAGAGCGCCGCGCGACCCGGCCTGGGTCGCCGACGGCGTCGTCTCCGACCGCTGGGCTCCGGTATCGCCGATCACCGGCAGGCTCGATGCATTCGAATGGCGAGCGCCGATGGAGCGGCTCGGCCAGTTGATCGACAGCGATGAGGATACGCAGGAGGCATCGGTGCCGGCAATTGCGGCTTCAGCCAAGCCGGTACAGGAAACAGCCGAGGCGATCGAGCACACAGCGGTTGCTGCCGAGACACCGGGCACCGCGACCGAAGCAGAGACCGAAAACCGTGCCGGCGAGGATCATGTGACACCGGTCGCCGCGGCGGCGTTTGCCGCGGTGCCGGACGATGCCGAAGCCGTCGAGCCGGCGCAGGAGTTGACGCGGCTGCCCGACGACCCCGGCGTCGACCCCGACGACGAGGCGGGTAAATCGACGCGCCGGTTTCGTTTGTTCTGATCCGGGTCGAGTGGACCCGGTCTTATTGGGAATGATTTGATGTTCGAACGCGTTCTGTCGTTTCTAAGGGACCTGCCGTCCGGTAGTGGCGCCAGCGCCAGCGCCGACGATCCGCGCGTTGCCGCATCCGCCCTCCTTTTCCACGTGATGAACGCCGACGGCGTGCGCCAGGATACCGAATGGGAACGGTTCAAGAAGGTGCTGGCGGAAAGCTATTCTATCAGCGGCGACGAACTCGATGCGTTGGCGGCTGCCGGCGAGCGGGCCGACAATGAGGCGATCGACCTTTACGCCTTTACCAGCGTGCTCAAGCGCCATCTCGACGCCGAGGCGCGAAAGGCCTTTATCGGCCTGATGTGGGAGATCGTCTATGCCGATGGCGAGCTGCACGAACTCGAGGACAATACCGTCTGGCGGGTCGCCGAGCTGATCGGCGTCGAACGCCGCGACCGCGTCGAGGCGCGCCTCAAGGCGGCGGCCGCGGCTCCTGGTGCTGCCGGAACGTCAAGCGACGAATAGAACAGGATCCCGCCTTCCAATGCCGCCCAAGCCAAGCCCGAGACCAAAGATCCTGATCGTGCTGCATCAGGAGCATTCGAGCTCGGGTCGGGTCGGCCATATGCTTATCGAGGAAGGCTTCGATCTCGACATCCGCCGCCCGCCGCTCGGCGAGGCCTTGCCGCAGACGCTGGATGGCCATGCCGGCGCCGTGGTGTTCGGCGGGCCGATGAGCGCCAATGACGGCGACGAGTTCGTCCGCCGCGAGACCGACTGGCTCAAAATTCCACTCAACGAGAACCGGCCGCTGCTTGGCATCTGCCTCGGCGCGCAAATGCTGGTCAAGCATCTCGGCGGCAGGGTCGAGGGCCATGGCGAGGGCCTCGTCGAAATCGGCTGGTATCCGCTAAAGGCGACTGAAGCAGGCAGCAGGCTGATGCATTGGCCGGAGATGGTCTATCAGTTCCATCGTGAGGGCTTTTCGCTGCCGAAGGACGCAACACTTTTGGCGACGGCCGAAACCTATCCCAACCAGGCCTTCCGCTATGGCGACAATGCCTGGGGCATCCAGTTCCATGGCGAATTGACCCGGGCGATGATGCAGCGCTGGGTGGTGCGCGGCGCCCATCGCTTCGAATTGCCCGGCGCGCAGCCCGGCCGCGACCATCTCGGTGGCCGGCTGATCTGGGACATGCACCTCAAGCGCTGGCTCGGCGAGTTCCTGCCCATGATTTTTGGCAAGCCGGCGCTGCGGTGAAGTCGGTGCATGTCGCCCAAAAGTGTGCAGCGGTTTTGGGAAAACGACATGCACAAACAAACGAACTAAAGCGCGTCGCGCTTTAGTTTCGCCCCCTGAGATGACGCACCTTGCGCAGCTGTGGGAACAGCACCGCCCATAGACCGGCGACAGCGATCGCGCCGACGCCGCCGACCACCACGGCCGGAACCGTGCCGATCAGCGCGGCCATGGTGCCGGCGCGGAATTCGCCGAGCTCATTGGAGGCGCCGACAAACACCTGGTTGACGGCGTTGACGCGGCCGCGAACGTCGTCCGGCGTCCACAGCTGGATCAGCGTCTCGCGGATATAGACGCTGAACATGTCGGTGGCGCCGAGCAGGGCAAGGGCTGCGATCGACAGCCAGGTGATGGTCGAGAGGCCGAACAAGACGGTGAACGCGCCGAACAGCGCAACGAAGCCGAGCATGACAAGGCCGGCATGGTTGCGGATCGGGTGTCCGGCCAGCCAGATGGCGACGCAGATGGCGCCGACGCCGGGCGCCGAGCGCAACAGGCCGAGCCCCCATGGGCCGAGTTCGAGGATATCGCGCGCATAGACCGGCAGCAGCGCCGAGGCGCCGGACAGGAGCACCGCGAACAGATCGAGCGAAATCGCGCCTAGCACGATCTTTTCGCTCCAGATATAGCCGAAGCCGGCGAACAGGGTCCGTACCGTCGGTCTGTCGGTCCGGCTGCGCTGGGCGGGCTTCGGGATGGTGAAGATCAGCACGGCGGCGATGAGCATCAGCGCGGCCGCGGTGGTGTAGGCGGCTTCGGCCGAAAGCCCGTAGAGCAGACCGCCGGCGACCGGCCCGACGATGGTTGCCGTCTGCCAGGCGGACGAGTTCCAGGCGATGGCGTTGGCGAAATCCTCGGGCGGCACCAGATTGGCGAACAATGATGACGAGGCCGGCCCGAAGAAGGCGCGCGCGATGCCGAACATGGCGAGCACGATGAAGACCGGCATCGGCCCGGAGAGGCCGCGCAGCGTCAGCAACAGAAGCGCCAAAGCGCAGCCCGCCTCGACCAGCACCGCCAGCGCCATGATCAGGCGGCGTCCAAAACGGTCGGCAACGTCGCCAGTGACCAGCACCAGCAGCAGCGAAGGCAGGAACTGGACGATGCCGACAAGCCCAAGGTCGAACGGGTCGCGGGTCAGATCGTAGATCTGCCAGCCGACGGCGACCGACACGATCTGGGTGGAGAATGTCGAGAGGAAGCGCGCCGCCCAGTAGCTCAGGAACGGCCGATGGCGAAAGGCGGCATAACGCTGGTCAGGCGGTACTTGGGATTCTGTGGTCATGGATCAGGCCCCGTGGCGGCGATGTCGGCCGGCGGGGCACTTCCACGATGGGCGCTGGTCCGGCCAAGAGAGCCTTTAGCGCAGTTCAGCGCAGGGCGCGCGCAAAAATCCGGCCTGGATCAACAATTTCCGCTCCGCCGGGCGTTGCCGCTGGCGGAGCGACCGGACCTGCTCCGAACGCTTTAGGCCGTCGCCTTGGCCTTCCTGCCCCTGCCCTTGACGGGCGCGGGCGGGGCGGCCTTGCGGCCGAGACCGATTGCCTTGGCCAGCTGCGAACGCGAGGCCGCGTAGTTGGGGGCGACCATCGGGTAGTCGGACGGCAGGCCCCATTTGGCGCGATAGGCGTCGGGCGTCAGCCCGAAATGGACGCCGATATGGCGCTTCAAGGATTTGAACTTCTTGCCGTCCTCGAGACAGATGATGTAGTCCGGCGTCACCGATTTCTTGGGATTGACGGCAGGCGTCAGCGGCGCGGCGACCGGCACTGCCGGTTGCCCGAGCCCGCCTATGGAAGCGCTGACGCTGGCGATGAGATCGCCGAGGCCGGAAGCCGGCAAGCGGTTCTTCTCGACATATGCGGACACGATATGGGCGGTCAGCTCAAGCAGGTCGATGTCTTTGCGAGCGTTGTTGTTGTCGTCGGTCAATCTATTTCTCCGTCCGTGGGGGTCGCAGAAATTCCTAGTCGGCAAATCTGCGCAATGCAATGACGCCGCACCACGTCACACATTATTTTGAATAATAATACTAACGGCAGCGCGGGATTAACAACCCTGAGCCGGTGCTCGATAATATCAGACAATCAGCAATATCAGATAATCAGGGATTTGTCGCGCCACAGTCGAAATCCGCCCTCGAAGGCGCGTGTATTGTCGCCGCGTCTGCAATCGGCGGGCAAGTCGGCGAGTTCCTCGACATTGCCGCCGCCGATGACCACGTAATCCGGCTGCATGGCGGCGCGAAGCCGGTCGACCACGTCAAAGACGTGTTTGCGCCATTTCTTCTTGCCGCGCTTTTGCAGGCCGCGTTCGCCGACATAGTCTTCGAAACTGCCGCGCTTCTTGTAGGGAAGATGGGCAAGCTCCATCGGTTGGGCGACGTTGTCGACGATCATCGCGGCCCCGAGGCCGGTTCCGAGGCCGAGGAACAGCATGCGGCCGCCTTCATAGCTGCCGACGGCCTGCATCAGCGCATCGTTGACGACCTTCACCGGTTTGCCGAACTCAGCGGCGAAATCGCAGCCGACCCAGCCCTTGCCGAGATTGGCGGGTTCGGTGAGCGGCCGGTTGTGGTGCACCGGACCCGGATAGCCCATCGAGACGACATCGTATTGCAGCCCTTCGGCCAGCGTCTTCACCGCCGCGACCATCTGCTGCGGCGTCAGCTCCGGTCCGGAAGCGGTCTTGCGCTCGTCGCCGCCGGCGCTGGTGCGGATCTTGACGTGCGAGCCGCCGATATCGATCGCAAGCACGATCTTTTCGGCGTCGGGTGCCGGTCGCTTCACCGCTTTGGCCATCGCTTTCGCCTCCCAGAAATCATTTCGATGGATTGATCCAGCCGTTCGGCGGGCCGAATCCAGTCATCGCTTCGGTCGGCCCCCAGGTCTTTGGCGCGTAGATCGCGGGCGGCGTGGTGTCGCCGAGCACCGGGCCGACGATGCGCCAGGCGAGCTCGCTGGCGTCCTGGCGGGTGAACAGCTGGCCGTTGCCGTTCATAGCGTCGCCGATCAACCGCTCGTAAGGCGGCATGTCGCCCTTCGAATCGTCGAGCGCGGTGAGCTCGACCTGCTCGCCGACCATGTCGTCGCCGGGCGCCTTGCGCCGGGCTCCGATCGAGATCGCCACCTGCGGATCGATGCGGAAGCGCACGTGATTGCAGTCGCCGGGCTTGATTGGATCGAAGACGTCGAGCGGCGGCCGTTTCAGCCGCACGATGACCTCGGTGGCGTGCACCGGCAGGGATTTGCCGGCGCGGATGAAGAACGGCACATCTTGCCAGCGCCAGGTATCGACGAAAAAGCGCACCGCCGCGAAGGTCTCGACCGGCGAGTTCGGCGCCACGCCCGGCTCGTTGAGATAGCCGTCGAACTGGCCGCGCACGACATCGTCCCTGGTCAGCGTCCGGATCGCCCGCAGCACCTGCACCTTCTCGTCGATCAGATCGTCGGCCGAGCGGCCGACCGGCGGCTCCATGGCGAGCAGCAAGAGGATGTTGAGCAGATGGTTTTCGATGACGTCGCGGATGCAGCCGACCTCGTCATAGAAGCGGCCGCGGCCCTCGACACCGAAATCCTCGGCCATGGTGATCTGCACGCTCTCGACGAAGTTGCGGTTCCAGATCGGCTCGAGGAAGGAATTGGCGAAGCGGAAATAGAGCAAGTTCTGGATCGCCTCCTTGCCGAGATAATGGTCGATGCGGAAGATCGACTTTTCGTCGAAGACCAGATGCAGTACCCGGTTCAGCCAGCGCGCCGATTGCAGATCATGGCCGAACGGCTTTTCCACCATCAGGCGTGCGCCCTGGGCGGCGCCCGACTGCTCCAGTCCCTGGACGACGACCTCGAACATGGCGGGCGGCACCGCCAGATAGTGCAGCGGCCGCTGTGCGCTGCCGAGCGCGGTCTTCAGTTTATCGAAGGTCGCAGGCGCCCGGTAGTCGCCGCTGACATAGCGCAGCAGCGACGCGAGCCTTGCGAAGATCTTCTCGTCGATGCTGCCGATGGCGTTGACGATGCCGTCGCGGGCGCGCGCCTGCAGCTTGGCGATATCCCAAGGATCGAAGGCGACGCCGATCACCGGCTCGTTCAGCGTTCCCTTGGCCACCATGGCGTAGAGGGCGGGGAAGATCTTCTTGTGGGCGAGATCGCCGGTGGCGCCGAAAAGCACCAGCGTGTCCGATCGTTCCTGGCTCATGGGCGTGCCTCCCTGTCGCCCGTCACGAGCCGGCCTTGGGTTTTTCGACATGGCCGCCAAAGGCATAGCGCATGGCGGACAGAAGCTTGTCGGCGAATTCGGACTCGCCTTGCGAGGAGAACCTGTCGAACAGCGCCGACGACAGCACCGGCGCCGGCACGCCGGTGTCGATCGCCGCCTTCAGCGTCCAGCGGCCTTCGCCGGAATCCGAGACCCGCCCGCCGAACTGTGTCAGCGACGAATCGGCCTTCAGCACGCCGGCCGTCAGGTCGAGCAGCCACGAGCCGATGACGCTGCCGTGCCGCCAGACCTCTGCCACCTCAGCGATGTCGATGTCGAACTGGTAATATTGCGGGTTCTCGAGTGGACTGGTTTCGGCGTCGGCGGTGCGCTGCCGCTTGCCGGCGTTCGCCGATTTCAGGATGTTCATGCCCTCGGCATAGGCGGCCATGACGCCGTATTCGATGCCGTTATGGACCATCTTGACGAAATGGCCGGCGCCGCTTGGTCCGCAGTGGAGATAGCCGAAGGGAGCGGTTCCGGCGTCCTTGCCGGGCGCAGGCGAAGCGGCGTCGGCGCCGGGCGCCAGCGTTGCGAAGACTGGATCGAGATGCTGCACCGCGCTGTCGGGGCCGCCGATCATCAGGCAATAGCCGCGCTCGAGGCCCCAGACGCCGCCGCTGGTGCCGACATCGACATAGCTCAAGCCTTTCAAGGCCAGGCGTGCGGCGTGGTCGACGGCCTCATGATAATAGGAATTGCCGCCGTCGATGATGATGTCGCCCGGCTCCATCAAGGCGGCCACCTGGTCGACGATCCGGCCGGTGATCGCCGCCGGCAGCATCAGCCAGGCGCTGCGCGGCTTCGCCAGCTTGCCGACGAACTCCTCCATCGAGGGGGCTCCGACCGCGCCGGCGGTCACAAGCGCCGCGACGCTCGCCGGGTTGATATCGTAGACGACGCATTCGTGGCCATCACGCAGCAGGCGCCGAACCATGTTGGCGCCCATCCGGCCCAGTCCCATCATTCCTATCTGCATGGTCTCGTCCTGCCTTACTTGAGGGATCGATGATCTAGTGGCTGTGCGGCATCGTCGATGCCGACAGAAAAGTCAGCATTCTCCCAACGGCCGGCATCGGACCAGAAGAATGTGAAGACAATGCTATTGCCCGGAGCGGCGTCGGCAACCGGCAACTCTGCGAGATGGATACCGAAAAGGTTCGCAGCGGTCTCGCTGTCATGGACGGTGGCCCAATTGTCGCTGCTCCAATGAACCACCGCCCGAGCCAGAAGTTCGATGCGCAGCGCCTTGCCTGCCGGTATGGTACGGATCTTGTGGTTGAAGCGCCATGCCCTGAGGCGCGACACCGTCCTGCCCTCGATATAGCGCTTGACGCCTTGCGGCGGCATGTCGAACACGGCGCCGTCGCGCAGCGACCGCAGCAGCTTGATGTGCTCGGAATGCGCCCAGACCAGCGGCTTGGCGCTGCCGGAGGGGCCGCCATGCCGCAATTCGCGCTCCGGCATATCGGGACCATCCCAGACCTGCTCCGGCAGCAGGCCGCCCGGCCCGGCAGAGTTCTCGAACGTGTTGAGAAGGCTTGCCGCTCTGTCCTTGCGTCCCGCCGCCAACTCGTAATGGGCGCGCTCGCCGACCAGCAGCGGCCCGGGCCGGCCCGGGCCGGTTCCATCGAAGGGTGCGCCGTCGGCATGCTCGCCATAGCCGTCGCCATTGTAGCGGTACCAGAGCGGCCCCTGCGGCAGTTCGCAGCGTAATTGCGCGTCGATGACCTTGACCGTGTCGAGGATGCGCGGATCGTCGGCTGCCCTCAGGCCGAAGCGGACCAGCGCCAGCGCATCCGGGCTGACGATCGCTTCGGCTGGGCGGTCCGCATCACCGGGCGGGCGGTTCTTGATCGGCACAAAGCCGTCCTTCGGCGATGCGGCGCCGGCGGTGTCGGGCGGGGCGATGCGGACATAGTAGCCTTCGACGCCGGCTTCGTCGCATGCGGCGGTGCCGGCGACGTAGGTCCAGCGCTCGATCTGATCGTTCCAGATATCGGCGGTTTCGCGCAGATAGTTTGCCGGCTCTGTTTTGCCGGCGGCATCGAACATGTCCGCAGCCGCAAGCAGCGCGGCGATCTCGACGGCAAGCGTGAACGGGCTGTAGCCGGCGTCTTCCTCCCAGCGGTCCTCGCCGGTGACGGGGCCGTTGCGTACGACATAGGCGGCAGCGCGCTCGATCATCGGCATGAAGGAGGAGAGTACCGCAGGCGGCAAATGCCCGGCGCGGCGCAGCGCGTCGGCGAGCAGCAGCGGAAAGGCGCACTCGTCCATCTGGATGCCCGGCCAATAGACCGACCCGTCGAGCCAGGCGTTCTGCGGCCAATGGCCGTCCGGCTGCTGGATCGAGCGCAGATAGCCAAGGATGCGCAAGGCTTCCGCCGGGTCGCCGGCGGCGAGGAATCCGCCGGCGGTTTCGACCAGATCGCGCGGCCAGACCAGGTGATAGCCGCCGAGATCGTCGTCGCCCTTGTTGAAGCCCCACGGGATCGACAGGCTGGCCACGGCTGCTCCGGTCGACGAGCGGTGTGTCGCCAGCACCGCCGTGCTGAGGCGGTAGGGATTGAGGGCGGACACCGCATGCCGGTCCAGCGGCAGCAATCCGGCCTGCCATTGGCGCCATTTGTCGACGTAGGATCCGGCTGCGGGCCCAAAACCTTGGTTCAGGCTGGCGAAAGCAGTTTCCGCCGCCTGTTGCGGCGTCGTGCCGAAGCCCAGCGCCAGCAACATTTTTGGGTTCGCAGCCGAAAAGGCGATCTCACCGGTCAGCGCGACATTGCCGTCCTCGGCCCTGCGGCAGGCCGGATCGAGCCGGCCGCTTTGACGAAGCTGCTGCCAGCCGTCGGAGACGCCGACATAGCCGGCCGCGCACGCCTTCCACGGCCGCGACGAGG
The DNA here is from genome assembly GCF_040321065.1 of Mesorhizobium sp. M0563. Taxonomy (NCBI): domain Bacteria; kingdom Pseudomonadati; phylum Pseudomonadota; class Alphaproteobacteria; order Hyphomicrobiales; family Phyllobacteriaceae; genus Mesorhizobium; species Mesorhizobium sp. M0563. The sequence continues at coordinate 81,945 of NZ_JAMYQV010000026.1, read as the reverse complement.
CGAGCGCCAGGCAGACGCCGCGTCCCGATGCAAACAGAACAGGCTGTCCTTCATGGTCGTCGATCCAGGCAGTGTTGCCCATGCCGGCATTGACGAGGTGCGGCGCCAGCAGCGCGTAGACGCGGTAGTCGCTGGCGGCACCCTTGAGCGACGTGAACATGATCTCCTGCAGCAAGACGGGACGTTCCGGATCGGTGAGGACGCGCTTCTCGATCCGGTAGCTTCCATCGGCTGCGGTGTTGACCAGCCGATAGGCAGGCACCCCGTCCTCGAGGGGTTCGATGCGATGTTCGGCGTCGCGCTTCTCTTCGGAGAAATAGCCGTCGGGTCCGGTGACGATCAGCCCCAGATCGCGGGTGCATGCGCTGTCGAGGCGGGAATAGTAGATCTCGTTGAGGATACCGTGGCTGATGGTGAACCAGATCGGGCAGGCCGGCGACAGCGCGGTGCCGACGCCGCTCTTGGCGCTCGACGTCCAGCGCGCCGGAATGCCGGGTGCACCCGGGGCAAGGTTCACTGCCATTTAATCGGTCTCCATCGCCATCCCTAGACCAGGAGTCGAACCGGTTTCAATGATTGCACCGCAAGTTGATCGTCGGCCATGGATTGATGTTGACAGCTTGCTGGCTATCTGCATTTGTCTGATAATAGATAAAAAACAGCATTGTGAGCGTATCAGCCATTAGCCACCAGCCAGCCATTAGCCACCAGTAAGACAGCAACTCACGGGAGGAGTATGACATGAAGAAAATATTCGTTTTGGGCGCCCTTGCAGCGATGCTTGCCGCAGGCACCGCGCTTGCCGATACCAGCGGCAAGAAGATCGCTTTCTCCAACAATTACGCCGGCAATTCGTGGCGGCAGGCAATGCTGGACAGCTACGGCATCGTCACCAAGAAGGCAGTCGCCGACAAGGTGGTCGGCGCCGCCGACGTCTTCACGACGGCCGACAAGGAAGTGCCGACGCAGGCAGCCCAGGTGCAGAACCTGATCCTGCAGGGCTATGACGCGATCGTCATCAACGCGGCATCTCCGGATGCCCTCAACGGCGCCATCAAGCAGGCCTGCGACGCCGGCATTGTCGTCGTCTCCTTCGATGGCATCGTCACCGAACCCTGCGCCTACCGCGTCGTCGTCGACTTCAAGGACATGGGCAAGCAGGAAGTCGAGCAGATGGCCAAGTTCCAGCCCAAGGGTGGCAATCTGCTGGAAATCCGTGGCCTTGCCGGCACTTCGATCGACGATGCCATCCATGCCGGCATCCTCGAAGGTGTCGCCGCCCATCCCGAGTTCAAGATCGTCGGCTCGGTGACCGGCGACTGGGACCAGACCACGGCACAGAAGGCCGTAGCGACGATCCTGCCGTCGCTGCCGGATGTGGTCGGTGTCGTCGACCAGGGCGGTGACGGCTACGGCGCGGCGCAGGCCTTTGCCGCCGCCGGCAAGCCGCGCCCGACCATCATCATGGGCAATCGCCAGGACGAGTTGCAATGGTGGAAAGAGCAGAAGGAAAAGGACGGTTACCAGACCTGGTCGGCTTCGATCGCGCCAGGCGTATCGACGCTTGCCTTCTGGGTGGCGCAGCAAGTGCTCGACGGCCGCACCGACGTGCCGCACGACCTGCTGGTTCCTTATCTCGCCTTCACACAGGACGATTTCGAGGCAGCGTTGCCGAAGATTCCGAAGGGCGGCGTCGCCAGCCACGAATACACGCAGGAAGACGCCGTCGCGGCGATCAAGGCCAACATCAAGTGAGCATGGCACTATTGTTGCCGCCACAGATAACCGGGTATCGTTGAGGGATGCCCGAGGCCAGTGCAGACATCATCAGGCCTGACGGCGCCGAAAAACATTTCGGTGCCGTCAGTATGGACATCATAAGACTGGGCGGCGCCGAAAAACATTTCGGTGCCGTCAGGGCGCTCGACGGTGTCGATTTCAGCGTTCGTGCCGGAGAATGCGTCGGTCTCGTCGGCCATAACGGCGCCGGAAAGTCGACGCTCATGCATATGGTGGCCGGCACGCTTACCCCCGACAGCGGGCAGATCGCGGTCCGCGGCGGCGTCGAGGCAAGTTATTCGGTGCCGCGCGCACAGCAGCTCGGCATACGTTGCGTTTTCCAGGAACTGTCGCTCTGCCCGAACCTCAGCGTCGCCGAGAATACGCGGATCAACCACGCCTCGCTTAATGGCTTCGGCTGGCGGCGCAAGGCCGCCCATCTGATTGCCGCCAAGCTCGACGAGATATTCCCCGGCCACAGCATCTCGGCATCCGACATCGTCGGCGATCTTTCCATCACCAGCCGGCAGATGGTGGAGGTGGCGCGCGCCTTCACGGTCACGCAGGAGCCGCTCGAACTGGTCATCCTCGACGAGCCGACATCCTCGCTCGATGCGCATACCGCCGGCCAGCTGCTGGCGTTCGTGCGCCGCTTCATCGCCGCCGGCAAGAGCTGCATCCTGATCTCGCATGTGCTGGGCGAAGTGCTCGGAAATGCCGATCGCATCGTGGTGATGCGCGACGGCAAGGTGGTCGCCGCCGGGCAGGCCGACGCCTTCGACCGCGACAGGCTGGTGACGGCGATGGGCGGAGCGGAGGCGCGCGAGAAGGCCGCCGCAGAGATTGCGAGCGGCAAGCCGGAGCCCGGTCCGCTGCGGGTCCGGGCGCGGCCGGCGCGACAGCAGGACGGCAATGAGCTCATCGCCCGTGCCGGTGAGATCATCGGCCTTGCCGGACTTGCCGGGCATGGCCAGACCGACCTGTTGCTGGCGATCTTTGCCGCGGCTTCCCGCGCCAAGACCGGCATCGAGGTCACCGCGCCGGTGGCGCTGGTTGCCGGCGACCGCCAGTCGGACGGGATTTTTCCGCAATGGTCGATCGCCGAGAACATCGGCATCCGTTCGCTGGCGCGATTGCGCAACGGCCTCTTGATCTCGCCGCAGCGCGAAGCCGAGCTCGCCCAGCTGTGGCAGCGGAAAATCGGCATCCGCACGCCCGACATGAACAACAACATCTTCTCGCTGTCCGGCGGCAACCAGCAGAAGGCCTTGTTCGCGCGGGCGCTCGGCTCCGACGCCAAGATCGTGCTGATGGACGATCCGATGCGCGGCGTCGATATCGGAACCAAGCTCGAAGTCTACGATCTCGTGCGCGAAGAAGCTCGCCATGGCCGCACATTCCTCTGGTACACCACCGAAACCGAAGAGCTCGACAATTGCGACCACATCTATGTGTTCAAGAACGGCCGGATCGTCGCCAACCTTCGTCGCGACGAACTGACGGAGGAAAAGATCATCCAGTCCTCGTTTGGCGACGCGGCCTGAGATGACGGCGGCATCCATCGAGAATGGGCTAAAATCGTCGGCTCGCGCCACGAGGCGGGCGCGCATGCTGCGCAGCCTGCTGCCGGCACTGTCGTTGGCGCTGGTGCTCATCGCTATCGCCTGGCTCAACCCGCGCGCCATCAGCTATTTCGGCTTCAGCCTGATGCTCAATCTGGCGATCCCGATCGCGCTGGCGACGATCGCGCAGATGTTCGTCATCGCCGGCAACGAGCTCGATTTGTCAATCGGCACCTTTGTCGGCTTCGTCGGCTGCGTCACGGCGACATGGCTGAAGGACGCGCCGTTGCTCGGCGTCGTCATCCTGCTCGGGTCGATCGGTGTCTACGCGCTGCTCGGCGCGCTGATCCATCTGCGCAACCTGCCCTCGATCGTGGTGACGCTCGGCATGAGCTTCGTCTGGCAGGGCCTGGCCATCCTGATCCTGCCAAAGCCCGGCGGCAAGGCGCCGGACTGGCTGCTGGCGCTGATGGCCTTCAAGCCACCCGTCATTCCGTTCCCGATCATCGCGGCATTGCTGATCGCGGCGGTCGTCCACTTTGGCCTGATGCGCACCTCCTATGGTGTCATCCTGCGTGGATCGGGCGGCAATTCAGCCGCACTCAAGCGCGCCGGCTGGTCGCTGCTCCGTACCAAAATCGCGCTGTTTGCGCTGACCGGCCTGTTCGGCGTTTTGTCCGGCATGGCGCTGATCGGCATCACCACCTCGGCCGATGCCAATATCGGCAATGGCTACACGTTGCTTTCGATCGCCGGCGTCATCCTCGGCGGCGGCGAGTTCGTCGGCGGCCGGGTGTCGCCGATCGGCGCCGTCATCGGCGCGTTGACGCTGGCGCTGGCCGCATCGCCACTGCTGACGTTCATGCACATTCCGCCCGACTGGCAGGTTGCCGCCAATGGCGCCATCCTGATCATCGTGCTGGCGGCCCGGGTGCTGATCAGCCGCAGGGAGAGGTGAGCATGGTCTCGCTGCGGACACTGCTCGCCAGACCCTGGATCTGGTCGTTCTTCGGGGCGCTGCTGGTGTGGTTGGCGACGATCGCCTTCACCGGCGGCTATGGCGGAGGCGGGATGATCACGGCGGCGCTGTCGCTCGCCGTCTTCACCGTCATCGTCGGCGTCGGGCAGATGTTCGTTATCACGCTCGGGCCGGGCAATGTCGACCTGTCGCTGCCGGCCAATATCGGCCTTGCCAGTGCTGTCGCCATGAAGGTCATGGACGGCAATGAGGCGATGATCGCGGTCGGGCTGCTGGCCGCGCTTGCCTGCGGCATGGCGATCGGTGCCGTCAACTACCTGCTGATATGGGCGCTGCGCATTCCGCCGATTATCGCGACGCTGTCGGCCAGCTTCGTCATCCAGTCAGTCGATATCAGCTATGGGCGCGGCTTGCAGATCAAGCCGCCGCCGGGCTTTGCCGATTTCACCAACTGGCAGGTGTTCGGTATCCCGGTGCTGGCGATCCTGACCGTGCTGTTCACCATCGGCGCCGGCATCGTTTTGCAGCGCATGATCTACGGACGCTCGGTGCTGGCGATCGGCCAGAACATCCGCGCCGCCTGGCTGGCAGGCGTCAATGTCGGCCGCACCCGCTTCCTCACCTACACGCTGTCGGGCGCGCTCGGCGGCCTCGACGGTGCACTGCTCGCCGGTTATTTCCGCGGCGCCAATGTCGATATCGGCAATGAGTATCTGCTGGCGTCGATCGCGGTCGTCGTCATCGGTGGCACGTCGGTAGCCGGCGGCAAGGCCAATGTGCCGGGGGTCTGGGGCGCGGCGCTGTTCCTCGTGCTGCTGTTGACCATGCTCAACACGTTCGGCGTAAGCGTCGGCGTGCGCCTGGTGCTGACCGGGCTGATCATCGTCGGCGTCATCACCGCGGCCGGCGGGCAGAAGGCGCTGCGCTAAGGCAAGGCCACCCGGCGGCGAGAGGATATCGATCCGGCCCGCAAACATGTGGTTCCCATCCGCATGCCAGCGCTGTAAATCCCGTCGGGCTCCTGGCCAACATCATTGTATGAGGTTTGCGTGCCCGATTTCGTCAGCACTACAAGGCACGGCAACGTCGCGCTGGTGACCATCGACAATCCGCCGGTCAACGCGCTGAGCTTCCATGTGCGCGAGCCGTTGATGCGGGCGCTCGTTTCCCTGCGGGACGAGCCGTCGGTGGGAGCAATCGTGATAGCCTGCGCCGGGCGGACCTTCGTCGCCGGCGCCGACATCACCGAATTCGGCAGACCGGCGCAGCAGCCGGAATTGCGCGCCATTGTCGCCGTGCTGGAAACCATCGCCAAGCCGACGGTCGCCGCCATTCACGGCACTGCGCTCGGCGGCGGCCTGGAACTGGCGCTCGGCTGCCATTTCCGTGTTGCCGACCGAGCGGCAAGGCTCGGCCTGCCGGAAGTCAAGCTCGGCCTGCTGCCGGGCGGCGGCGGCACGGTTCGCCTGCCGCGCTTGGTTGGTCCGCTGAAGGCACTCAGCATGATCGTTTCGGGAACGCCGATCAATGCGGCCGAGGCGCGCGCCGCCGGTCTGGTGGATGCCGTCTTCGATGGCGACCTGACCGCGCAAGCGGTGAGTTTCGCCAGCGAAACGGCCGCGAAAGGCGGTCCGTTCACGCCGGTGCGCGACCGCAACGATCGCCTCGACCAGGCCGACTTGCCGGCCTTCGACAAGGAGGCGGCAACGCTTGCGGGCAAAGCGCGCGGTCTCGAGGCGCCGATAGCCTGTGCGCAGTCGGTCCGCGACGCCCTCACGCTGCCCTTCGACGAAGCGCTGGCGGCCGAACGCGACCTGTTCGTCAAGCTTGTCGCCGGCGACCAATCACGCGCGCAGCGGCATTTGTTCTTCGCTGAACGTGAGGCGGCAAAGCTTGCCGGCAAGGATGTCGTCAGGCGCAAGATCGCCCGGGTCGGCGTCATCGGCGCCGGCACGATGGGCGGCGGCATCGCCATGGCGTTCGCCAATGGCGGTCTTCCCGTGACCTTGCTGGAAACAACGCAGGAAGCATTGCAACGCGGGCTGGCGACGATCGACAAGAACTATGCCGTTTCCGTCACCCGCGGGTCGCTGAGCGAAGACGCCAAGCGCCAGCGGCTGGCTTTGTTCAGGGGCAGCACCGACTATGCAGACCTCGCCGATTGCGACCTGATCGTCGAGGCTGTGTTCGAGGAAATGGCGGTCAAGAAGGAGGTATTCGGCAGGCTCGATGCGGTGGCCAAACCGGGCGCGATCCTTGCCACCAACACCTCTTATCTCGACGTCAACGAGATCGCCGCTTCGACGTCGCGGCCGCAAGATCTCCTTGGCATGCATTTCTTTTCGCCGGCTAACGTCATGAAGCTTCTGGAAATCGTCCGCGCCGACAAGACCTCGCCGGACGTGCTGACGACCATCGTCGATCTGGCGCGGCGGATCGGCAAGGTGCCGGTCGTCGTCGGCGTCTGCCACGGCTTCGTCGGCAACCGCATGCTGGCGGCGCGGGGTGCGGAACTGGAGGCGCTTCTGCTCGAGGGTGCAATGCCGCGCCAGGTCGACCAGGTGTTCACCGATTTCGGCTGGCCGATGGGGCCGTTCCAGATGAGCGATCTCGCCGGCCTCGACATAGGCTGGCGCAACCGCAAGGCGCGTGGCCAGACGGCTGACATCGCCGACACGTTGTGCGAACAGGGCCATTTCGGCCAGAAGACCGGCAGCGGCTTCTATCGCTATGAGAACGGTTCGCGCACGCCGCTGCCCGATCCGGAGGTCGAAGCGCTCATCCACAACAAGGCTGCTGAACGCGGCATTGCACCGCGGGCAATCGGCGCCGAGGAGATCATCGAGCGCACGCTCTATCCGATGATCAACGAGGGCGCCAAAATCCTCGAGGAACAGATTGCCGCCCGCGCGTCCGATATCGACGTCGTCTGGGTCAACGGCTATGGCTTCCCGGTCGGCAAGGGCGGGCCGATGTTCTGGGCAAGCCGCGAAGGCGTGGACAAGATCATCCGGCGGTTGGATCACTGGCACCAGCAGACCGGCGAGGACGTCTTCCGGGCGGCACCTCTGCTCAGGCAAATGGCCGAAACCGGTTCCTGGGACGGCGCTGCCGGCTGAACTTGGGACTACCGAATCCGTGCATCCATGATCTCGACAAAACGCGCGAATAGGCCCGCCTGCGATTTGATCTTGAGCTTGCGGTAGATGTTACGGCGATGGACTTTTACGGTTCCCGGCACGATGCGCATCGCCCTGGCGATTGATTCCGTGGAATGGCCCTGAAGCACCAGGTCGACGACATGCTGTTCGCGCGGCGTGAGCGAAAGGCTCTTCCAGATGTGAGCACGTTCGAACTCGCTGACTGGAGCAATCGTTTCGTCCTGCTTCGTCTCTGCCGGTTTGTCGGCCGGAAGATCATGCCAGCGCAGCCTGATGAGATTGATCACCGCAGGCGCCATGTCGCGCAGCAACCTCGCATCGGCGGTTCCGAAAGGTCCCGAAGCGCGCAATCGCATCAGCGAGAGCACCAGTGCGTCCTTTCCCGGCAGCGGCACAAAAAAGCCGACCTCCTCCGCAAGTCTGGTCTGGCTGTAATAGGAGCGGTAATATTCGCTGGCATAGAAGCGATCCGGCGCCAATTCGCGCATGCGCCAAAAGCCTTCCTTGCGCTCGACCGCAGCATGGTGGAACGGATCGAGCAGATAAGGCCCTTCCTGATAGAGCGCGACGAAGACGTGGCTGTCGGCCGGCGAGAATGTCTCGAACAGCAGCGGCGGGCGTAAGGCGCCGCGATAGCCGAAGATCACGCAATGATCGAAGCTGACATGCTGCCGGAGCCAGGCCACCATTGCCTTGCCGAAAAGCTCGCCGCTGGTCTCCCGCGTCGCTGCGATGAGCGCAGCGAGCCGGCTGTATTCATCGCTGCGCGAAACGCCCAATTCATACCCCTCCAGACGAGAAAATAGACAAAATATACCACCTGGGAGGTATATACTAGCCGCCATTGGCTCTGATAGCGTTTCGAGATCAACTAGCCGCTGGAGCCCGCAGCTTTGACCGCAGTGCCCGACATCGAGTTTCGCGGGGTCACCAAACGCTACGGCAGCGTGATCGCGGTCAGCGGCATCGATCTTGCCATCCCGCCGTCTGCCTTTGTCGCCTTGCTCGGGCCGTCCGGCTGCGGCAAGACAACCTGTTTGCGCATGATCGGCGGCTTCGAACAGCCAAGCGAAGGCGCGGTATTCATCCGTGGCCACGACATGGCCGGCACGCCGCCCTATCGGCGGCCGGTCAACATGGTGTTCCAGCAATATGCGTTGTTTCCGCATCTGGATGTCGAGGACAACATCGCCTATGGCCTGCGCCAGGCGCGGCCGCGCCTGTCGTCGCGCGAGATCAGCCTGAAAGCAGGCGAGGCGCTCGCCATGGTGCGGCTTGCCGGCTATGGACGCCGCAAGATCCATGAGCTTTCCGGCGGCCAGCAGCAGCGTGTCGCCCTGGCGCGGGCGCTGGTCAACAAACCGGCGGTGCTGCTGCTCGACGAGCCCCTGGCGGCGCTCGACAAGAAGCTGCGCACCGACATGCAGATAGAGCTGCAGAACCTGCAGCGCGAGATCGGCATCACCTTCGTCCTGGTCACCCACGATCAGGAAGAAGCACTGTCGATGAGCGATTTCGTCTGCGTCATGAATGGCGGGCGTATCGTCCAGCTTGGGCAGCCGAGCGAAATCTACGACGAACCCGCCGACCTCTTTGTCGCCGATTTCGTCGGCAAGACCAATCTGTTGAGCGGCAAGGTCGTCGGGCTCTCGGGCAAGCTCGTCGAGGTGGCGCTTGCCGATGGCACTGTCATTGCCGCGCGCAAGCGGACTTCGATGGCTCAGGGTGAAGCCGTTTCGGTCAGCCTGCGCCCTGAATCGCTAAGCCTCGGCGCGCCCGGAAGCGGCCGGCTGAACGGGCTTGTCCGCAACCGGATCTTTCTCGGTTCGACCGCGGAATATGCAATCGAGGTCCAGGGCATCGGGACGCTGCTCGCAAAGGCCGATCATCTGATTGGCGGTGGAAATCTCTTCAAGCCGGGTGAACCCGTTGCCATCGGCTTTGCAGCCGGAACGCCGCTGGCGTTTCCGGAGAATAACGGGACCAACCAGAGGGAAAACAAAAATGTCGAAATCATATCGTGACGGACTGCCGATAAGCCCTGAAAAGTTCGTCGATCAATTGATGCGCCTCAAGCGGGGTTCCATCGGCCGCCGCGAGTTCCTTGGCCTTACCGGCCTGGGCATCGCAACGGCGGTGATGGCCCGCGAGCTCGGCATCATGCCGACGCCGGCTTTCGCCCAGGAAGGTCTTGGCGACCGCATGTCGATTGCCACCTGGCCCAATTATCACGACCCGGCGACGTTCGAGAATTTCCAGGCCGAGACCGGCGTTGCCGTCGAGGTCAATGTGTTCGGCTCAAACGAGGAGATGCTGGCCAAGCTGCAGGCCGGCGCCTCGGGCTGGAGCCTTTTCGTTCCAACCAACTACACGATCTCGACTTACAAGAAGCTCGGCATCATCGAAGCGCTCGATATGGCCAAGCTTGCCAATTATGACGGCTCGCAAGAAGACCCGCGCTTCACTGGGGAAGGCACCATCGACGGCGTGACCTACGCTGTGCCGAAGAATTGGGGCACCACCGGCTTTGCCGTCAACACCAAGAAACTGGCCAAGCCGATGACGAGCTGGAAGGAATTCTGGGACACGGCGATGGCGGAGGGCGACGGCCGGACCATGGTTCATGATTACCAGCTGACCACGATCGGCAACGCGCTGAAATATTTCGGCTTCTCGTTCAACTCGCTGAAGCCGGACGAACTCGCCAAGGCGGAGGAATTGCTGCTGAAGGTCAAGCCGCATCTGTTCGCGGTCTCCAGCGACTACCAGCCGTCGATGCGTGCCGGCGACGCCTGGATGACGATGTGCTGGACCAATGACGGGGCGCAGCTCCACCGCGACATCCCCGAAATCGCCTACGTGCTTGGCAAGGAAGGCGGCGAGATCTGGACCGACTTCTACGCAATCCCCAAGGATGCGCCCAACAAGCCTGCGGGTTATGCCTTGCTCAACTATTTGATGAACCCGAAAGTCGCGGTCAGGGAGCACCTGGCCAACGGTGCGCCTTCCACCGATGCGCGGGTCAATGCGCTGCTGCCCAAGGAGGTGCTGGAAAATCCGATCCTCTATCCGGCGGCGGATCTGCTCAAGCCACTCGAATTCGGTGCAGCCGCGACCTTGACCGACCCGGGCCGGGCCGAATTGATGGCACGCTTCAAGTCGGCTTGAACCGGGCCGACCAAAGGTCCGATGCAGGCAACTCCCCCGGCGGACAGATGTCCGCCGGCATCGGGGCGATTTTTCAATGCGCAGCAATGTTCTTCGTCACAATCTCCTGACCGCCCTGCTGCTCGGTCCGGCGACCGCATGGCTGTTGGTGTTTTTAGTTTTGCCGTTCGTGGCGATCGCCGTTTTCAGCGTCGGCGAGCGGGCGCCGGAAGGCGGCTATCAGGCCGCTTTCACCTTGGCGCAGTATGCCAATCTTCCGGCGCGGGCGACCGCCTTCTGGAACACCATGGTGCTGGCGCCGGCCGGTGCACTGGCCTGTCTTCTCGTTGCCTATCCGGTCGCCTATTACCTCGCCTTGCGCGCGCCGGAGCGGTGGCGGCTGATCCTGCTTGCGCTTGTCGTCATCCCGTTCTGGACCAGCCTGCTGATGCGGACTTATGCCTGGATGTATGTGCTTGGCGGGCGCGGCGTCCCAGCTCTGCTGGCCTATGTCGGGATGGAGGATGTGCGGCTGATCAATACGCCGGGAGCGGTTCTGCTCGGCATCGTCTATGGTTATCTGCCGCTGATGATCCTGCCGATCTATGTCAGCCTCGAGCGGCTCGATCGCCGGCTGCTGGAGGCCTCCGCCGATCTCGGCGCGACGCCGATCTCGACATTCCTCGGCGTGACGCTGCGGCTGTCGCTGCCAGGTGTGATGACCGGCTTCTCGCTGGTCATGATCCTGTTGCTCGGCGAATATCTGATCCCAACGCTACTCGGCGGCGGCAAGGTCTTCTTCATCGGCAACGCGCTGGTCGATCTGTTCCTGCAATCGCGCAACTGGCCGTTCGGATCGGCAATCGCCATAACCCTTGTAGCGGTTTCCGTGGTCGTGCTGCTTGCCGCGAACCGCATTTCGACACGGCTTTCGGGTGCCCGCCGGGTGGACCTGATCTGATGCGTGCCTTCGTCGTTGCGGTCTTTGCCTTTCTCTACCTGCCGATCGCGCTGGTGGTGCTGTTCTCGTTCAACGCCGGCCACCACGCCAGCGAGTTCACTGGCTTCTCGGTGCAATGGTACGGCAAGGCACTGGCGAACCCGTTCCTGGTCGAAGCGCTGAAGAACAGCCTGTTAATCGCCACGACCAGCGCCTTGCTCGCGGCACTCTGCGGCACCGCGGCGGCGCTTGGCCTGGCGCGTGTCGGCGCGCGGACGCGAGCCGTCTTCGATGCGCTTTTGGGTGCTGCGATCGTCGTTCCTGGCGTCGTCATCGGCATCTCGACGCTGGTCGCGCTGGTCCAGCTATTCGGGGTGGTCAACCCGTTTGTCGCTTCGCTGTGGCCGAACGATCAGCCACCGCGCCTGGCGCTCGGCTATGGCTCGATCATCGCCGCGCACGGGCTGTTTTCGATGGCGCTGGTGGCGATGATCGTCGGCACGCGCCTCGGCAGCCTCGACCGCAATCTGGTCGAGGCTTCGAGCGATCTTTACGCCACCCCGCTGACGACGTTCCGCAGCATCGTGTTGCCGCAGATCATGCCGGCGGTGGTCGCCGGCTTCCTGCTCGCCTTCACATTCTCCTTCGACGATTTCATCGTCGCTTTTTTCGTCGCCGGCGCGCAGACGACATTGCCGATCTATGTCTTTGCCTCGATCCGGCGCGGGGTCACGCCGGAGATCAATGCCATCGCGACGATCGTGCTCGTCGCCTCCGTTCTGCTCGTGGTGCTCGCCCAATGGCAATTGCGCCAGCGAAAACCATCCCACTGAAAGACAAAAACATGATTCTGAAAGATCGCATCGCCGTGGTGACGGGCGCCGGGTCGGGGATCGGGCGTGCCGGCGCCATGATAATGGCCAGGGAAGGCGCGCTCGTGGTGATCGCCGACAGGGACCAGGCGGCGGGGGAAGCAACCGCTTCCGACATTCGTGCGTCCGGCGGTCGGGCCGAAGCCGTCGCCACCGATGTCGGCGACGATGCGGCGGTCGAGCAGCTCGTCGCAGGAACGCTGGGCCGGCATCGGCGGATCGACATCCTGCACAATCATGCCGGGATCCAGGTCGGCGGCACGCTGACCGAAGTCGGCGCCGACGGCATGGATGCCTCCTGGCGGATCAATGTGCGGGCGCAGTTCCTCGCGGCCAGGCTGGTCATGCCGTCGATGATCGCGCAAGGCGGCGGGGTGATCCTGAATACCGCCTCGAATTCGGGTGTGTTCTACGACCGCGAAATGATCGCCTACGCGACCTCAAAACATGCCGTGGTGGCGATGACCCGGCAGATGTCGCTCGACTATGCCCGGCACAATGTCCGCGTCAACGCGTTGTGCCCCGGCTGGGTCGACACGCCCTTCAACGAACCGTTTATCGCGCAGATGGGCGGGCGGGCGGCGATCGAAAACTATGTCCGCACCAAGATCCCCATGCAGCGCTGGGCCAGCGCCCAGGAAATCGCCGAAGCGATCCTGTTTCTCGTTTCCGACCGCTCGTCCTTCATGACCGGGCAGGCGTTGGTGATCGACGGCGGTGAAAGCATCGGCTGATCCGCAGCTCCCGGCGGGCGGGAGCTGAAATTCCCTTTGGCCTAACGGCCGGCGGCAAGATGTGCTTTCGTCTCAAGGAGAATGCGGCCAACATGGCTGGGCCGGGAGCAGAAATCGTCAGCGCAAAGGGAAGCTGCATAATGGCCGAGGCCTATATCTGCGACTATATCCGCACGCCGATCGGCCGCTTCGGCGGTTCGTTGTCGGCGGTGCGTGCCGACGATCTCGGCGCAATCCCGCTGAGGGCGCTGGTCGAGCGCAATCCCGGCATCGACTGGGCTGCCATCGACGACGTCGTCTATGGCTGCGCCAATCAGGCCGGTGAGGACAATCGCAATGTGGCGCGCATGGTACTGCTGCTGGCCGGCCTGCCGAAGGAGATTTCCGGCTCGACCGTCAATCGCCTCTGCGGTTCGGGCATGGATGCCGTCATCATCGCAGCGCGCGCGATCAAGGCCGGCGAGGCGGAGCTGATGATATCCGGCGGCGTCGAATCGATGTCGCGCGCACCGTTCGTGCTGCCGAAGGCCGAGACCGCGTTTTCGCGCAATGCCGAAGTTCACGATACCACGATCGGCTGGCGCTTCGTCAATCCACTGATGAAGAAGCAATACGGCGTCGATTCGATGCCGGAGACGGGCGAGAACGTGGCGGAAGAGTTCGCCGTCTCTCGCGCCGACCAGGATGCGTTTGCCGTGCGCAGCCAGGACAAGGCGGTCGCCGCACAAGCCAATGGCCGGCTGGCAAAGGAAATCACGCCGGTGACGATCGCGCAGCGCAAGGGTGACCCGATCGTCGTCTCGAAGGACGAACATCCGCGCTCGGGTACCACGATCGAGGCGCTGGCCAAATTGCCGACGCCGTTCCGGCAAGGCGGCACGGTTACGGCCGGCAACGCGTCGGGCGTTAACGATGGTGCCGCGGCGCTGATCGTCGCCTCGGAAACCGCCGTGAAAAGATACGGGTTGACGCCGATCGCCCGCATCCTCGGCGGTGCCACCGCCGGCGTGGCGCCGCGCATCATGGGCATTGGTCCGGTGCCGGCCACGCAGAAGCTATGCGCCCGGCTCGGCCTGGAGCCGCAACAATTCGATGTCATCGAGCTCAACGAGGCCTTCGCCTCGCAAGGCATCGCCGTGCTGCGCCAACTCGGCATTGCCGAGGATGCGGAGCACGTCAACCCGAATGGCGGCGCCATCGCGCTCGGCCATCCGCTCGGCATGTCCGGGGCGCGCATCACCGGCACGGCGGCATTGGAACTGCGCGAACGCGGCGGCCGCTACGGCCTCGCGACCATGTGCATCGGTGTCGGCCAGGGCATAGCGGTGGCGCTGGAGAGATTGTGAGCGAGCAACTCCGGCCGTTCTGAAGGTGCGGCTGCGCGAATTCCCACGTCGTTCCGCCCTTCAAATTTGACCATGTGGACAAAAGCCGGGCACCGTTCCATAGTTCCTTCGCTGATATTCCAGAGAAGAGAGCCGGCTCGACACGGCGCCAATCAGAGGGGCATGCAATGGACAACGGGAAGAGCAGAATCCAATCGAAACGCGAAGGGCTTTCGCGACGCAACGTGCTGGAGCTGGGCGCGCTCGGCCTTGCGGCGGCGATGCTGCCGGGCAGCGCCTTTGCTAAGACCAAGAAGCTGAAAGTGGCGGCGATCTTCGCCACGCCGATCGAGGAGCCGTGGGACAACCAGATCCACGTCGCCCTGCAGAAGGCCGAGAAGGAACTCGGCATCGAGTACAAATGGTCGGAGAAGGTGCAGACCGCCGATTTCAGCCGTGTCATGCGCGAATATGCGCAAGGCGGCTATGAGCTGGTGCTGGGCGATGCCTTCGCCGCCGAGCGCGAATCCCGCAGGACCGCCAAGCAGTTCCCGAAGACCGCCTTCCTGTTCGGCTCCGGCGCCGGGCCGGCCGAGCCGAACTTCGGCGTTTTCGACAACTGGATTCACGAGCCGGCCTATCTGTCCGGCATGATCGCCGGAAAGATGTCGAAATCGGGCACGATCGGCGCGGTCGCGGCTATGGGCATTCCGGAAGTGAACCGGCTGGTCAACGCCTTCTTTGCCGGCGCCAGGGAGGTCAATCCCAACATCAAGAAGAAGGTCGCCTTCATCGGCTCGTTCTTCGATCCGCCAAAGGCAAAGGAAGCGGCTGTTGCCCAGATCGACGCTGGCGTCGACGTCATCTATGCCGAGCGCTTCGGCGTCATCGAAGCGGCGGCGGAGAAGAAGATCCTCGCCATCTCCAACATGTCGGACCAGTCGAGCCTCGGCCCCGACACGGTGATCACCGGGCCGGTCTGGGACATGTATCCGACCGTCGAGCAGGCGATCAAGCTGGTCAAGGCCGGGGTCTTCACCGCGCAGGATTACGGCGATTTCTCGCGCATGGCCAAGGGCGGCTCCTACCTCGCGCCGTACCATAAATTCGACAAGACGCTGCCGGCCGAGGTCAAGGAATTGGTCGAGAGGAAGAAGGCCGAGATCCTCGACGGCAATTTCCGAGTCGACGTGGACGAGAATACGCCGGTCTCGGACTGAGTGCGCCCGCCCCTCCCCCTTGAGGGGAGGGTGGCCCGCAGGGCCGGGTGGGGTCCTCCGCGACGCGCTCCGTCTCTTAAGTCAAAAGTCGAGGCGGTTGAGGCGACCCCTCCCGCCTCGCTTCGCTCGGTACCTCCCCGCAAGGGGGAAGGGTATCCGCGCCATCTCTCACCAGGAGTGCCCTTGCCCGCCCCTCTCATCGAAATGCGCGGCATCACCAAGAGCTTCGGCGCCGTCAAGGCGAACGAGGCCGTCGATCTCAGCGTCGCGCCGGGTGAAATCCTCGGGTTGCTCGGCGAAAACGGCGCCGGCAAGACGACGCTGATGAACGTGCTGTTCGGCGCCTATGCGCCCGACGCCGGCGAGATCCTGGTGCAGGACCGGCCAGTGGCGATCAACAGCTCGGCCGATGCGCTGGCCGCCGGCATCGGCATGGTGCACCAGCATTTTCATCTCGCACCGCGACTTTCGGTGCTGGAGAACCTCTTGATCGGCATTCCCGGCAGATCGGGCCGGATCGACCGCGCCGGGGGGCTGGCGCGGCTCGCCGAGATCGGCCGCCAGCATGGGCTGGCGCTCGACCCGGACCTTCCCGTTTCGGCGCTGTCGGTCGGCGAGCAACAGCTGCTCGAAATCGTCAAGGCATTGTTTCGCGGCGCAAGGCTGCTGATCCTCGACGAGCCGACGGCGGTGCTGGCGCCAACCGAGGTCGACGGACTGTTTTCGGCGCTGCGCTCGATGGCGGCACAGGGGCTCGGCATCATCTTCATCTCGCACAAGCTCAACGAGGTGCGGGCGCTGACGCATCGCTGCGTCGTGCTCAGGCACGGGCGCGTTGCCGGCCGCGTCGATACGCCGGCCAGCACGATATCTTCGGAGATGGCGCGGCTGATGTGCGGCCACGAGATCGTGCCTCCGGCCAGGGGACCGTCGACACCGGGTCCGGCGGTGCTGACCCTCGATGGTATCTCGACATCGCATCATTCCGGCATGGCGCTGCGCGATGTGTCGCTGTCGGTACGCGGCGGCGAGATCCTCGGCATTGCCGGCGTCTCCGGCAACGGCCAGCGGGCGCTTGCCGAGGTCATCTCCGGCGTGCGAGCGCCCGATGCCGGCCGCATGACGATAGCCGGCAAAGCCGTTTCGCGGTTCTCGCCGAGCGCAGTGCAGGCGCTCGGCCTTGGCCGCATCCCAGAAGACCGTATGACGACCGGGCTGGTCACCAATCTGCCGCTTGCCGATTCGATGGTGCTGCCGCGCATCGGCACGGTGGCGTTCAGCCGCAACGGCCTGCTCAGACAGGATGCGATCCGCACCTTCGCCGAGGCGCAGATCAAGGCCTACGATATACGTTGCCCCGGGCCGATGACGCGCGCCGGGGCGCTGTCCGGCGGCAATCTGCAGAAGGCGCTTTTGGCGCGCGAACTCGCCTTCGACCCAAAGGTGCTGATCGTTTCGCAGCCGACACGCGGCCTCGATATTGGTGCCGCGCGCTTCATCCACGAAAAATTCCTCGACATGCGCGCCAAGGGCTGCGGCATTATCGTTATCGGCGAGGACCTGGAAGAGTTGCTGATGCTCTGCGACCGCATTGCCGTGATGTATGAGGGCCGCATCGTCGGCACGCTGAACAGCGCCGATGCCAGCGTCGCCAGACTCGGGTTGATGATGACCGGGGCGGAGGCCTGATGTTCCGTCTCGAGGCCCGCACCTCAACGCCCGCCTGGTTCAATCTGGCGCTGCCGCTGCTCGCCATCGGCGCGACGCTGATCCTGTGCAGCGGCCTCATTGCATTGGCCGGCGCCGGCGTCGTCGAGGCATATGGCGTGATGTTTTCGGCGTCGTTGGGCGACAGCTACGCCATCACCGAAACGCTGGTGCGTGCCGCGCCGATGATCTTCACCGGTCTTGCCGTGGCGGTCGCTTTCCGCGCCAAATTCTGGAACATCGGCGCCGAAGGGCAATTGCTGGCCGGTGCGGTGGCGAGCTGTGCCGTCGGCGCCATCCCGATGCCGGGGCCGCTCGCCATGTTGCTGATGGCGCTGGCGGGCGCCGCCGCCGGCGCGGCCGTCGCCCTGATCCCTGCCACACTGCGGGTAAAATTCAGGGTCGATGACGTGGTCAGCTCGCTGCTGCTCAATTCGGTCATTTTCTACGCGCTGATGGCGCTGATCGAGGGCCCATGGAAGGATAGTTTCAGCGGCTACCCGATCTCGCCGCCGATCGAGGATTCAGCGAATTTCCCAGTGCTGCTCGAAGGCACGCGACTGCATCTCGGCGTCGTCGCGGCGCTGGTCGCCGCACCGGTCATCTGGTTCGTGGTCGCGCGCACGACGCTTGGTTTCCGCATCAGGGTCACCGGCGAGAACCCGGAAGCCGCGCGCTATGGCGGCATCAATGTCGAGCGGGTGCTGATTTCGACGGCGCTGCTATCAGGCGCGCTGGCCGGCCTTGCCGGCGTCGGCGAGGTCGGCGGCGTGCATTTCCAGGTGATGAGCGACATCTCGCCGGGCTATGGCTATTCCGGCATCGTCGTCGCCATGCTGGCGAGGCTCAATCCGCTCGGCGTCGTGCCGGCGGCGATCTTCCTTGCTGCCGTCATGACCGGCGCCGAGGCGATGTCGCGGGCGACCGGCGTTCCGGCCTTCCTCAGCGATGTCATCCAGGGAACGGCGCTGCTCGCCATGCTGGTGGCGCTGCTGTTCACCGCCTATCGCATCCGTCGCGTGGGAATAGCCAAATGAGCGTGGTGCTGGAGCAGATATTCCAGGTCGGCTTCCTGGCCGCCATCATCCGCATCGCCACGCCGCTTGCCTTCGCGACGCTGGGCGAGATGTTTTCCGAGCGCGCCGGCGTGCTCAATCTCGGCATCGAAGGCATCATGCTGTTGTCGGCAATGACCGGCTTCACCGCGGCGAGCCTCAGCGGCAGCCTTTGGCTTGGCGTGCTCGCCGCCGTGCTGACCGGCGCGCTGATGGGCGCCGTGCATGCGCTGTTCACGGTGGCGCTCGGCCTCAGCCAGCATGTCTGCGGCATCGGCGTGACGCTGTTCAGTTCAGGCCTTGCCTATTTCCTCTACAGGCTGATCTTCGGCCAGCAATCGGTACCGCCGAACATCAAGGGGTTCGAGACGCTGCCGATCCCGATATTATCCGGTATTCCGGTGCTTGGGCCGGCGGTGTTCAACCAGTTTTCGCTGGTCTACATGGCAATGCTGTCTATTCCCCTGGCCGCCTTCGTGCTCTACCGCACGCCATGGGGCCTGTCGGTCCGCATGGTCGGTGAAAACCCGCGCGCCGCCGATTCGGCAGGCGTCAGCGTCATCGCGACGCGCTCCCAGGCGGTGATCCTCGGCGGCGCCTTGATGGGGCTTGCAGGCGCCTTCCTGTCGATGGCGCAATTCAACGCTTTCACCTTCGGCGTGGTTTCCGGGCGTGGCTGGGTGGCGATCGCACTCGTCGTCTTCGGCCGCTGGGATCCATGGCGCTCGGCAGGCGCCGCACTGCTGTTCGCCTTCGTCGACGCGCTGCAATTGCGCATGCAGGCAAGTGGGCTCGGCCACATTCCTTATGAGGCGTTCCTGATGCTGCCCTTCATCTTCACCATCGTCGCCATGGCGGTGATGTCGCGCAATGCGGTGGCTCCTTCGGCACTGCTCAAGCCGTTCCGGCGCGAAGAGCGGTAGCGGCGCGCCGTCGTTCACATCGCGGTAAAGCCGTTATCCACGAACAGATGGGCGCCGTTGACGAAGCTGGCCTCGTCGCTGGCCAGGAACAGGGCTGCCCTCGCCACCTCTTCCGGCTCGCCGATCCGGCCTTGCTGCGCGGCCATTGCCGCGTCTGAAACATCGACGCCAAGTTTGTCGAGATCGGCGACCTCGCGCAGGCCATGCGGTGTCCTGATGAAGCCGGGGCAGACCGCATTGCAGCGGACGTTGCGGTCGCGGAATTCGACGGCAATGGCACGCGCGAACATGTGGCAGGCACCCTTGGTGGTGTCGTAAAGCACCTCCATCGGCGTCGCCGCCACCGCCGAGATCGACGAGGTGCAGACGATGGAACCGCCGCCGGCGGCGATCATGCCGGGCAGCACGGCGCGCGTCATCAGGAACATCGAACGCACATTGACGGCATGCAGCCAGTCCCATTCCTGCAGCGTGGTCTCCAGGAAGGGTTTGATGACGATGGTGCCGGCATGGTTGAACAGAACCGTAACCGGGCCGAATTTTTCCATCACGCCCTTCACCGCCGCTTCGACCTGCCGCTCGTCCGATACGTCGGCGACCCAGTGCTCGGCGATATGGCCGCGTTGCCTGATTGCCGCTGCGGTGGCAGCCGCCGCTTCGCCGTTGCGGTCGACGATCGCCACCTTGGCGCCCTCGGCCGCGAAAAGCTCCGAGGCCGCACCGCCCATTCCCGTCGCGCCGCCCGAAATGATGGCGACCTTGCCGGCCAGTCTTGTGCCCATGTTTTGCTCCCTGCTGCCTTGCCGTGACGTCGCGGCTTCCGCTCAAGCAGCGATGCTATCCCGCATCCATTGGATGGCCAAGGAGCCACACACACATGGACCTGACGTTTTCTGCCGTCTTCCCCGGCACGCCCAAAAGCCAGCGCTAAGCAGCAAAAACACCAATTTGTCTGCGGTTTGGGGAAAATTGTTCTAAAGATCGCGCGAAAATAGCACTCGACAAAGTCTACTGATTTTATAGATTAAGCGCCGAGACGGAGGTCGATATGTCCTATAGCCAGAACGCTCAGACTGCCCGCAAAGGCCAAAGGCTGGGTTCCGACCAGGTGTGGCGGCCGGCCTATGCCGGCGCTTTCGCCTATCTCGTCTTTGCCCTTGCGTTCGTATTCACCGGGGCAGTGGTACTGGGGCTGATCCCCTGATTAGTAAGGCTCTGATCGTCGAGGCTTGCTCGGGATAGCGGCCTGCCGTTTGCAGAAATTCCGGAGTTGAATGAACCGAATGCCGGTGCGCTTTTGCGTGCCCTGATTCAACGTGATGGAGGAGATGGCAATGCCGATCGAGTTCACGCATGTTCCCGGTAAGATCCACGCTGCCGACGCCAGCTTTTTCTACGACTTTGTCGAGACCGCGACGAAGCTGTCGCTGATCGAGGATGCCGGATTCCAGAAGATCGTCATCGACGACCAGGCCGGGCTGCTGACCAATATGGACCTTGCCGCCCAGACGCTGGACCGGACCTCCTCCCTCGAGGTCGTGCTCACCCATTGGGCAGGCGTGATCGAACCAACCGTGGCGGCGCGGCAGCTCGCTGCCCTCGACGCGAGAAGCCGTGGCCGGCTGTCGCTCAGGATGCTCAGCGAGCCGCTGAACGACGACGATGCCGAGGCACGTCCGGCCGGCCATACGGTGGTCTGGCAACGCATCGACGAATATCTGGTGCTGCTGAAGCGGTTGTGGTCGAACGACAGGCCGTTCGACCATGAAGGCGCCTTTTACAGCGTCAACGGCGGCTATGTGCCGCGCAAGGGGCTGCATGGTGCCGACGTGACCATCCGCATGGGCGGACAGTCGGGCACGGCGCTCAGGGTCGCGGGCAGGCATGCGGATGTGTTCGAGCTGGCGCCCGGCTCGCTTGCAGAAATCCGACAGTCAATGGAGCGCGTGCGCGGCGCTGCCGCCGAACACGGTCGGGCCGGCAAGCTGCGTTTCGCGCTTCCCGTCCGAATCCGTTCGGCAGACAAACCTGCCGCTTCCTGCCAGAAGGCGGTCGAACTTGCCGGGCCGCCGGCGCAGGTCGCGCTGTCGCTGCTTTCCTACGCCGCTTTGGGGATCAAGGAGTTCATGATCGTCGGCGTCGACAGGCCGCGCGAGATTGCGACTGCCGGCCGCGAGGCGATCGCACTGCTGCGCAACTCACTGGCACGGCGCGAGGCGGATGCCCCTGCATCGGGGACGTTTGTGTCACGCGCGATACCGGGCCTGCGAGCCGAGTGCTGAAGAGCCGCCGTCGTCACGCACCTTGGCTGACGGATCCTACCACCATTCCGGGAAAGCCGCGTGAGCGGCCCTGGCCAGCGTCGGGATTTCCTGATCGGGAACGGAGCTGTAGGGCCAGAGCAGTCGCGGGCCGAGTGGCGCCCAGCCGCCGGCCGCCGCCATCGCCTTGTCGAGCGCTGCATCGCTGACATTGTAACGGGTGCGAAACGGTAGGACATGTGCGGCGAGGAAGGCCTGTATGCGGGCCTCGACCTCGGCAGCGGCGGCCATGTCGGTGCGGATCATCTGCCACCACTGTACCGCACCCTTCGGGTTGAGGCAGGCAACGTTGGAATAGCTGCCATGGGCTTCCCCAGCATAGCCTGTCGCCAGCGTGTGGCCGGGGACGAAGACGGAGAATCCGTCCAGTTTGTGGCGCATATCGGCATACCAGTCGGCGTCACCGCCCGGCAGTTTGGCGCCGACCAGCGACGGCACCGCCGCGCGCAGCCGGGCGATGCCTTCGAGTGTCAGGCGACGCTTGGCGTGCGGCGGGTTGTAGAGCACCAGCGGCGTTTCGGGCGCGGCCTCGCAGAGGCGGCCGACAAAACGCATGACCTCGTCGTCGCTGGGCGGCCACCAGTCGGGCAGTGTGAATTGCACCGCCGCCGGGCCAAACGCCGAGACCCGCGTCAGCCGCTCCAGTGCGACGCGCGGATTGGACTGGCTGATGCCGATCTGGAAAGGAAGGCGCGCGCCGCCGGCTGTTGCGGCGACCAGCCCACAAAGCCGGTCGAATTCGGGCTCGGTCTGGCAATGGAATTCGCAGGCCGTGCCATTGGAATAGACGCCGTCGACGCCTGACGCGCAAAGCCGCGCGATCGTCTCTTCCGTCGCCTGCCAGTCGATCGCTCCGCGATCGTCGATGGCCAGCATCACCGCGCCCCAGACGCCGCGCGGTGCGTGTGCGGGCAAGCGGGCCAGATGGTCGTCGAGGTCAGCGTGCACCGGCGATCTCCTGTTCGTGGCGGGTTTCGTTCGACGCGAAGGCAGCCTCGATAATGCCGATGATCTTGCGTGCATAGAGACCGTCGACCGGCACCGGCGTGTCGTCGGCAATGGCATCGCGCATCGCGCTCCATTCGCGCACCAGCGCGTTGTGCATCCAGTTCGGTTCGAATGAACCGGGCAACTCGGTCCAGACCGTATCGCGTCCAAGCATCGTGCCGCGATCCATGTCGATGCGCAGCGTTCCCTGCTCGCAGACCAGATCCATGGCGTAGGTGGTAGCGCCGGTGCGATAGCCGATGCTCTGCACCTGGCCGATGCCGCCGCCGGCGAAGCGCAGCCCAAGCAAGGCGCTGTCGTCTGCTTCCTGGTCATGGAACTTGGCGCCGAGCATGCCGCTCACCGACACGACATCGTCATCCATCAGCCAGACCAGGCGGTCGAGCGCGTGGATGCCGGCCGTCAACAGCATGCCGCCGCCGGTCGACTTGCGCAGATGCCAGTCGCGGCGATTGTGCTCCATCCATAGCTTGATGATCCAGCTCGATCCGATGAGCGGCCGGCCGAGCTCTCCTTGCTCCAGCTTCTGCCTGGCTGCCATGCAGGGCAGGGCGAAATGCATGAGATGGGCGACCATCAGCTTGACGCCGCTATCGGTTACGGCGGCGTTGATCGCGTCGCAGGCAGCCGCCGTCGGCGCCATCGGCTTTTCGAGCAGGATGTGCTTGCCGGCGTTTGCTGCGCCGATGGCCATTTCGGCATGGAGATGGTGCGGGGTGGCAATGAGGACCGCGTCGACCTCCTTGTCGTCCAGCAGCTTGCGCCAATCAGTGTAGCCGCAGCCGCCATATTCGGCGGTGAAGCGCTGCAGCGCATCGGCATTTCCACGAGAGGCGGCGACGAGACGAATGCCTCCCACCTCACGGATTGCCCGCGCATGGGCTGCGCCGAAATCGCCGGCGCCGATAATTCCTATCCCAATCATGATCCTGCCTTTTCATAAGCGGCGTCGATCAGAGACATCGCCGCAACATAATCCTCGATGGACACCGGCGGAGGCGCCTTTCTGGCCAGCCGGTCAAGCGTATCGCGCATGAACAGACGATAGCGCGTTGCCGGCAGTTCGACCGGCAAATCGGCAACGGCCGCATCGTCGAGCGTTGCGCAGGTGGCATGGTCGCCATGATCGATGAGGGTGGCATTGGCACTGACGATACGCCACTCGAAGTCACCGCCGGGGCGCATCGAGGCAAAGGTGTAACCGGCCTCGACGATGAACACCGCGCCGGCCTCGTCTTCCAGCACCAGCAGCGCATGGTCCTCGACCGGGCCGGGATGAATGCGGTTCGCGATCGAAACGCTTTTCAGGCCGAGCTTGCCGGTTGCGAGGCTGAGTGCCGCGTCGACGCCGTGTATGCCGAGATTCCTCAACGCACCCCCGCCGCCAACCGCCGGATCGACGACCCAGGCGACACCGTCGGCGATGTAGCGTTGCGGCGGGCCGTTGACCAGCCGGAACTGGCAATGCGCCACCGGCCCGGCGCGACCTTGCCGGCGCAGCCGTTCGAAGCCGGCAACGGCCGGCCCGAAACGGTTGGGCAGGGGAACAGCGACAAAAGCCTGGTGCTGCCTGGCAAGCTCGCGCAGCGCCATCAGTTCCCTCGTATGGCTGGCCGCCGGCTTCTCCAGGATCAACGGTATCCCTGCCGCGATGATCGCGCGTGCCCGCGCCGGCACCCTCGAAGGGTGCCCCATCAACAGGATCGCATCCGGCGGGCTGGAGAGTATCTCCGTGAAATCTTTGATAAACGGCAGATCGTGGTGCGCGGCGAACCCATGCGCTTGGCCAGGATCCTCGTCCCAGATGCCGGCGATCTCCGCACCGTAAAAGCGTGCGGCGTCGAGGTGCATTTCGGCGTGCCAGTGGCTCGAGCCGGCGAGGGTAATCTTCATTCGAAGGCAGCAGGTTTGTTATGGGCTTGCAGGATATCCTACAAGTAGCTATACGACAAGCGGGCAGGCTAATCCGGCGGATGATGAAAGCAGTGGGATGGCGGAACTGAAGTCGATCGAACCGTTGAGCAGACCGCCGCTTCTTCACGTCACCGTGCAGGAAAGCCTCAGGGCCTATATCGAAAGCAACCAGCTCAAGGCAGGCGATCCCTTGCCGCCGGAAACGTTCCTGGCGCAGCGGCTCGGCGTCGGCCGCAACTCCGTGCGGGAAGCCATCAAGGCGCTGGAATCGATCGGCATCCTGGAGACGCGGCGCGGCATCGGCGTCTTCGTCAAGGAGTTCTCGTTCAAGCCGCTGCTGGATAACCTGGCATACGGCTTGCAGGATTCGCTGCGCGATGTCGAAGAGCTGCGCGAAATCCGCCGCGTGCTGGAAACCGGCCTCATCGCCAAGACGATCGAGATGATCAGTGCCGAGGATATCGAGGCGCTGCGCCAGTTGACCGAGCGCATGCGGCAACGTGCCGAGCGCCATGAGAGCTTCGCCGAAGAGGACCAGCAATTCCACCAGCTGCTGTTCCGCTGCCAGAACAATCACATGCTGAGCGCACTGATCGACATCTTCTGGACGGCGTTCGACAAGGCCTCGAATTTCACCAATCTCGATAATCCGACGCCGCTGGCGACATGGCGCGACCATCACGAGATCGTCGAGGCTGTCGCCGCCAAGGATGTCGACCAGGCGCGTCGGCGGCTCGACGACCATTACCGGGGGATCCAGCAGGTTATCGCCAAAAACCGAGCAAGCTGAAGAACAACCTGAATATGCCAAGGGAGGAAACCATGCGCATCAGGACCATCGCATTCTCAGTCGCCGGGCTGCTGCTCGCCAGCATTGCCCCATTGACCAATGTCCAGGCACAAAGCGCCAAGACCATTGCGGGCGGCTTCGACGTCGGCCCGGGCGGTTTTCCCAAGAACTTCAACCCGCTGGTCGCGACCGGCGGCTACACCTGGCTCAGCACCTATTTCGAACCGCTGGTCATCTTCAATGCCGGGCTGACCGAGATCGAAGGCGACCTCGCCAAGGACTACAAGATCAGCGACGACCAGCTGAGCTATACGTTCAACCTGGTCAACGAGACCTGGCATGACGGCAAACCGTTCACCTCGAAGGACGTCAAGTTCACCCTCGAGCTTGCCAAGAACAAGGCCTCCGGCAGCCTGTTTGCCGCCCGCCTCGCCAACATCGCCTCGGTCGATGCACCGGATGACCACACCGCAGTGGTGAAGCTATCGAAACCGAACGGCTCGTTTCTATCCATCCTCTCGCAGCTAATGATCCTGCCGGAGCATGCCCTGGCCGCTCTGCCGCCGGAATCACTGGCGACAAGCACCTGGTGGTCGACCGCTCCGGTTGGCACCGGCCCGTTCAAGTTCAAGCGCTACGTGACCGACCAATATGTCGAACTGGCAGCCGATGACGACTATCGCAGCGGCAAGCCGAAGGTAGACGTGCTCATCAACCGCTATTTCGAGTCGCCGGCGGCGGCCGTCGCCGCGCTCCGCGCCGGCGAGATCCAGTTCACCTATGTCGAGCCCGACGATGCGGCATCCTTCAAGAGCGACAGCAATTTCAAGGTGATCGAAGGTGCCTCGTACGTGGTCAACTATATCGGCCTGAACCAGAAGGTCGACCTGTTTAGGGATATCCGTGTCCGCCAGGCGATTATGTATGCGATCGATCGCAACGCCATCATCGACAGCCTCTACGGCGGTGCCGCCAAGCCAGCCAATTGCGGCTATGTCGCGCCGCATCTCGTTCCGGCAGACCTCGAACCCTATGCCTACGATCCGGCAAAGGCCAAGGCGCTGCTGACCGAGGCGGGCTGGGACAAGATCAATGGCGACAAGCCGATCACCTTGCTGACCTATTACGGCTCGCCGCAAGCCGCCAACGTGATGGCCGCTGTCCAGTCGATGCTGGCCGAGGTCGGCATCAATGTGGTGCCGCGCGTCGTCGATACGCCGACCTACAATGGCATCGTCTACAAGCAAGGCACGCCGGACTGGAATGCATTTCCGATGGTTTATGCCGGCCTGCAGAACGGCCCCAACCCGGCCGGCCTCAATCCCGGCCTCAACAAGTCGCAGATTCCGCCGGCAGGCTTCAACACCATGCGCATCGAGTTCGACGACCTGAGCACCGCGTTGGACGCCGCGCTCGGCCAAACCGATCCGGCCAAGCTCGATCAATCCTGGCAGGAGGTCTGCAAGGTCATGAACAAGGAGCTACCCTGGGCGACGTTGTGGGTGGCCAACCGCTATGGCGTGGCCTCCAACAAGCTGCGTGACTTCGTCTGGACGCCGGCGCCGGGCGGCGGTCCTTATGCAGCTCACCCCGAGCGCTGGGACATCCAGTAAGAACTCCGCAACCAAGCGAGCAGGCGGAACCACTTTGGCGCCGCCTGCCACGGCCACGGAAAGCCCATGTTGAGCTTCATCGCCCGCCGCAGCGCCACAGGACTGCTGATGCTGGTCGCGCTCAGCGTCCTCATCTTCATCCTGCTGCGGCTGGCGCCGGGCGATCCGATCGACGCCTATATCAACCCGTCGGTCCCCATGTCGGCTTCCGACCTCGAGGGCCTGCGCGAACGGCTCGGGCTCGATCGGCCGCTTCCCGTGCAATATCTCGCCTGGCTGCGCGCGGCGCTGAGCGGTGACTTCGGCTATTCGATCCAGCGCAGCGGCGTTGCCGTGCTGCCACTGGTCATGGAACGCATCGGCCCGACGGCGCTGCTGATGGGCACGGGCCTGGCGATCGCCATCGTGCTCGGCATTTCCGCCGGCATTTTCAGCGCGGTGCGCCGTAACGAACCGTCCGACATCGCGCTGTCGGTGCTGTCGTTTATCGGTATCTCCAGCCCGGCTTTCCTGACGGCGCTGCTCGGTCTCTATTTCTTCTCAGTGCTGCTGCGCTGGGCGCCGTCCGGCGGCATGCACACGGCCGGCGCGCCGTTCTCGATGACGGATGTGCTAGCGCACCTCATCCTGCCCGCCTGCCTGCTGTCCATCGGCCATGCCGCGCTGATCATGCGCTACATGCGCGCTTCGCTGCTGGAAGTGCTCAACCAGGACTACGTGCGGACGGCGCGCGCCAAGGGCGTGCGCGAGTTCTGGGTGATCATCAAGCACGCCACCCGCAATGCGCTCTTGCCGGTCATTACCCTGATCGGCTCGACCGTCGGCATCGCCGTCGGCGGCGCCATCTTCCTGGAAAGCGTGTTCAACTGGCCGGGCATGGGACTGCTTCTGGTCAACGCCGTCGGCACCCGCGATTACCCGGTGATCATGGGCGCTACCCTGGTGATCGGCGTTTGCGTCATCCTGGTCAACCTCTTGACCGACGTCGTCTATGCCGTCGTCGACCCGCGCATTCAGGTGGCATGATGGCAATCACCGCGCCAGATCCTACAGTTGACCCGACAGCCGTGCCGCAAACCAAAGGCCCGCTTCGCCGCGCGTTCGACCGCTTTTTTGAAAACCGAGCGGCACGCGCCGGGCTTTTGATCGTCATCCCGATCCTGTTGGCGGTTTCGACCTATCCTCTGTGGTGGCCGTTCGGCCCGAACGCCATCGACCTCAGGGCGATGAACAAGGCGCCGTCCGCCATTCATTGGCTGGGCAGCGATGGCGTTGGGCGTGATGTCATGGCACGGTTGCTGCAAGGCGGGCGGATCTCACTGCTGGTTGCTATCTGTTCGGTTGCCATCTCGACCGTCATCGGCTTCCTGATCGGCGCCGTCGCCAGCTTTGGCGGGCGTCTCGTCGACGGAACGGTGATGCGCCTGGTCGATCTGGCGATGACGCTGCCGCCGGTGATCTTCCTGCTGGTGCTGGCTTCGATTGCCGGCACCGGCATCGCCCCGACCATCCTGGTGATCTCGCTGCTCTCCTGGCCAGTGCTGTCGCGCATGGTGCGCGCCCGGCTGCTCGAACTGCGCGAGCGCGATTTCGTCGTTGCGGCCCGGGGCATGGGCGCGGGGCTGCCGCATCTGCTGTTCCGGCATGGCCTGCCCAACTGCGTCGATATCCTGGTCGTCTACGCCACCTTGCAGATCGCCAACGCTATCCTGCTCGAAGCCGGCCTGTCCTTTCTCGGCCTTGGCATCGCACCGCCAGAAGCCAGCTGGGGCAACATGCTCAATCTCGCCCGCTCCACCGTCGTGCTGGAAAATTACCCGTGGCAATGGATGTTCCCGGGCGCCGCACTGGTGCTCACCGTCCTCGCCATCAATTTCATCGGCGACGGCTTGCGCGATGCATTCGATCCTCGCTCCGATCTCAACTGACCTCAAAGGTTCATCAAAATGCCCCTGTTTACCGGCGTCGTGCCACCTGTCGTCACCCCGCTCAATGCCGATTTCAGCATCGACTTCCCGTCGTTCACCCGCACCATCGAGAACCTGCTCGACGGCGGTGTCCACGGGCTGTTCGTGCTCGGCTCGACCAGCGAGGTGGTCTTCCACGACGAGGCAGGCCGCAGGGCCATCCTCGAGCATGCAGTCAAGGTCAATAACGGCCGGGTTCCGATCTTCGCTGGGGTCATCGACCCGACGACCGATCGTGTCATCAACCACGCACGCATCGCCAGATCGGCCGGCGTCGACGCTATTGTTGTCACCGCGCCGTTTTATACCCGCACCAGCCAGCCGGAGATCGGCGACCACTTCCGCTATATCAAGGATGCGATCGACATTCCCGTCATCGCCTACGACATCCCGGTCTGCGTTCACGTCAAGCTGGAGCGCAAGACCACGGTCGGCCTCGCCAGGGAAGGCGCCATCGCGGGCATCAAGGATTCCAGCGGCGATGACGGCAATCTGCGTTACGTGCTCAAGGATATGGCCGACGATCCGGGTTTCTTCGGCATGACCGGCTCCGAGATCCTGGTCGACAGTGTGCTGGCCATGGGCGCGCATGGCGTCGTGCCGGGCCTCGCCAATGTCGATCCGCACGGCTATGTCAGGCTGTGGAAGCTGATGCAGGCCGGCCAGCATGCCGAAGCTCGCCTGGAGCAGGAGCGGTTGTTGAAGCTGTTCGAGATCGTCTGGATATCGCTTGGCAGGACAAGTGCCGGCTCGGCCGGCGTCGGCGCCTTCAAGGCAGCGATGAAGAGCCTCGGCATCATCGCCTCGAACACCATGGCGCGGCCGCAACGCAGCCTGAACCAGGAGGAAACCGCGAAGATCGATATGATCCTTCGCGATGTGGGGCTGCTCCGCTGAGTGTCGCGCCGATCCTCTCGATTTCCGGCCTGCGCGCGGTGTTCCGCATTGCGGGGCGCGACATCGCGGCGGTAAGGGATGTCGACCTGACGATCGGCGCCGGCGAGACGGTGGCGCTCGTCGGCGAATCCGGATCCGGCAAATCCGTCACCAGCCTGTCGATCATCGGCCTGTTGCCAAAGAGGGTCGGACATATTGCCGAGGGGTCGATCGCGCTGCGGCGCAAGAACGGCACGGTCACCGAGTTGACCGGCCTCGATGCCGAGTCGCTGCGCAAGATACGTGGCAACGAGATCGGCATGGTGTTCCAGGAGCCGATGACCAGCCTCAACCCGGTCTACACGATCGGCGAGCAGATCGCCGAGCCGATCCGCATCCATCTCGGCAAATCGCACCGCGAGGCAGAGGCAGACGCGGTGCGGCTGCTGGAGCAGGTCGGCATTCCCGATCCGAAGCGGCGGGCGCGACAATATCCGCACGAACTTTCGGGCGGGATGCGCCAGCGCGCCACTATCGCCATGGCCCTGTCCTGCGATCCAGGCTTGCTGATTGCCGATGAGCCGACGACCGCGCTGGACGTCACAATCCAGGCCCAGATTCTCGATCTTTTGGCCGAGCTGCAGGCGCAGCGCGGCATGGGCATCCTGTTCGTCACCCACAATCTCGGCGTCGTCGCCGAAATCGCCGACCGGGTAGCGGTGATGTATGCCGGGCGTATCGTCGAAACAGGTCCGGTGAGCGAAGTGTTCACCCGCCCGCGTCATCCCTATACGGTGGGGTTGATGCGCTCGGTGCCGAGGCTCGGCGAGGCCACGGCGCTGAAGGTGGCGGGAACGCCGCTGCCGACCATTGCCGGAAATGTTCCGTCGCTCGCCTTGCTACCCAAAGGCTGTTCCTTCGCGCCGCGCTGCCCGATGGCTATCACTGCCTGCCGCGCCGCGGTCCCGCCACTATTTGCGGCGACGCCGACCCAGCAAAGCCGCTGCCTGCGCTGGGAGGAGCTCTGATGGACGGCGCCCCCTTCCTATCGGTCAAAAACCTGACCAAGCATTTTGCGCCGACCGCGTTTTCGCGCGGCCCCATCGTCAGGGCACTGGAGGATATTTCGTTCGAGGTCAGGCGTGGTCAGGTGGTCGGGCTGGTCGGCGAATCCGGCTCCGGCAAGACCACTATCGGCCGCTCGGTGCTGCGTCTGATCGAGCCGACATCCGGCCAGATCAGCTATGACGGCACCGACATCACCAGGCTGGGTGCCGCCCAGTTGCGCCGCCAGCGCCGCAAGATGCAGTATATTTTCCAGGATCCCTTCGCCAGCCTGTCGCCGCGCATGACGATCGGGCAGATCCTCACCGAAGGCTTGGACATTCAAGGCATTGGCAGGAAATCCGAGCGGCGGGCGAAGGCCGAGAATGCACTTGCCGCGGTCGAGTTGCCGGTCGACGCCTATGATCGCTACGCCCATGAATTCTCGGGCGGCCAGCGCCAGCGCATCGGCATCGCCCGGGCGCTGACGCTCGAGCCGGAATTCATTGTCGCCGACGAGCCGGTCTCGGCGCTCGACGTCTCGATCCAGGCCCAAATCATCAATTTGTTGCGCGACCTGCAGCTCCGGCTTGGGCTGACCATGCTGTTCATTTCGCACGATCTGGCCGTGGTCGAGTACATCTGCGACACGGTCATCGTGCTCTATCTCGGGCGCATCATGGAGGTTGCGCCGGCGGCCGAGCTCTATGCCCGGCCGCAGCATCCCTATACGCGCGCGCTGCTGTCGGCCATTCCGTCGCTCGATCCGTTGGCCAGGCAAGACCGGCAGGTGCTCAAGGGCGATATTCCCAGCCCGGCAAACCCGCCGTCGGGCTGTGTTTTCCGGACCCGTTGCCCGTTTGCGCTGGAGGCTTGCGCCGGGGCTGTGCCGCCGCTGAGGGCGACAGCCGAGGGTCATCTGAAGGCTTGCATCCGCGACGACATCGCTTAGGTTTTTTGCCCTGTGCCTACGCGAGAACTTGGGCGAGATGGACAAGGTCGTCGGCCACAAAGTCCCAGCTCTCAAGAGGCGAGAGATCGGTCGTCTGCGCCGGACCATGCTCTTTCGGCCGAGCAACAAAAGCGGTTCCGATACCGCACCTTCGTGCCGCAGCCAGGTCGTCGTTATGCGCGGCGACTAACACGGCCTCCGAAGGTCGCACCCCCAGGATCTCCACTGCGCGGAGATAAGCCTGTGGCGCAGGCTTGTAGGTGCCGAACACATCCGAGCCAAGGACGGTGTCCCAAGGCAGGCCGGCGCGCTTGGCAATATCCAGTAACAGCCGGGTATTGCCCCCGGACAACGGCGCGATGATGAAGCGTTCCCTCAGCCTCGCAAGGCCTTTCAGCGAATCGGGCCACGGCTCCAGCCGATGCCAGGCGAGATTGAGTTCCTCAACTTCGGCGGCCGGCAGCTCGGATGGGGTCAGCCCGAACTGGACGAGAGCGGCGTCCAGATTCTCCCGGTTTATCCCGTCGAGTGAAACGAAAGGCCGGTGCCCTGTCCGCACCGCTTCGGTCGAGGCGTCATAACGCAACGCCCATGCATCGGCGAATTCACCGGGATCGACCTGCTGTGCACCATTTCGCGCGAGGAAGGCGCCGGCCTCCCTTGCGATACCGCTGCGCCAGTCAACGACGGTTCCCAGAACATCGAAGAATAGGACTCGAATAGTGGTCATATTGAGCTTCCGGTCGGGGTTGCGGTGCGTGTCCTGCCGCATCGGTCGCGATAGGACGGATCGACCTCGTCGAGCTGCTGATCAGATAGTCGAAATGTTTAAAAGCCTGATCGCGAAGGTGGTTCCCCCAACCTCATTGAAACGTCATCGACGCCAACCCATATGCAATCGGCGTCGGATGTTTCCTCCCATTCGTCCGGCGCGTTCCCCTCTGAAGGTTTTCGACCTTCACATCTGGCCGGGCTTGCAGCCCGGCCTTTTTTCTGCCGGGCTCGGTGAGCGAGCCGAGATCATGGCGCAGGCGTGCCGGGCGTATCGATGCGTTTGGTCAGCGCCGCGGGATCGCCAAGCACGCGCAGCGTCTTCAGTCGCGCGGTGCCGCCGGCGACGACCGAGACGGCTGATGCGGGTACGTCAAGCGCCTTGGCGACCAGCCTTTCCAGCGCTCGATTGGCGGCCCCGTTTTCCGGCACGGCGCGGACACGGGCTTTTAAATAGCTTCGCCCATCCGCCGATGTCTCGATGCCTTCCAGCCTGTCCATCGCTGATTTCGGCGTCAGCCGGACGAACAGGTCGATGCCGTCGGCGCGAAGTCGAAAGAGACGGTTCGTCCCGTGACTCACATCGATCCGATACCGAATATCGGCTGAACCGTCGTGTCTAGGAAGACGCTGATAAATGTCAGCGCCAGCAACAGGATGATCGGCGAGATATCGATGCCGCCAAGGTCCGGGAGAATGCGGCGGATCGGCCGCAATGCCGGCTCGGTCAGTCGATAGAGCATGTTGCCGATCGAGTCGACAAGCTGGTTACGCGAATTGACGACGTTAAAGGCGTAAAGCCAAGAGAAGATAGCCGCGCCAATCACAATATACCAATAGATATTAATCGCGGCATGCAGCGTGTAAAAGACTGCGATCATCGGTTGCTCCTTGCGAACGCCCGACATGTAGCCAC
The DNA here is from genome assembly GCF_040321065.1 of Mesorhizobium sp. M0563. Taxonomy (NCBI): domain Bacteria; kingdom Pseudomonadati; phylum Pseudomonadota; class Alphaproteobacteria; order Hyphomicrobiales; family Phyllobacteriaceae; genus Mesorhizobium; species Mesorhizobium sp. M0563. The sequence goes on along the minus strand of NZ_JAMYQV010000026.1, from coordinate 48,369 downwards.
TGCAGGGGAAAGCGGCAAGAGCCGCCTCTGCCGCATGGCGAAGCCGGACCAGCGGCAGACGAGAATTCGGCGACACGCACAGCCTTGACAGGAAACCTCAGCGGCCGATAAAAGCCCCATCCGCTGGACGGGGCTGTAGCTCAGCTGGGAGAGCGCGTCGTTCGCAATGACGAGGTCAGGAGTTCGATCCTCCTCAGCTCCACCAGCGGATTTTTCGAATCCCCTTGCCTGGTTGCATGCCGAAGACAGCGGCCTTGGGCGCTGTTCCGCTTGCGCAAGCTTACTCGGGCAGGGGCGATTTCGCGACGCCGAGAGAAGGCCGCTCGCGACTTGCGGCCATCGACCGGCGTTTACGAACGCGTTAGGCATCGGGCGGCAAAGATCAGCCTCTCAGGTCGCTCGTCCGGCAGGCCAGAGGGCGTTGCCTCCTTCTCCAACCTTCCGAACGACCCCCTAACCTTGCTGCGCTGAGCGTCGCTTCGGCACCATGACCACCTCGAAAAACGCCCCGTAAGCCATCCGTAAGCCACGTTATCGGAACGTCACCCCGTCGATAAAAGTCGATTGCCGCAGGCCCTTCGCCTGTGTCCATCGATCAGGCGGCGGGGGTTTGAAATGGCGGCTACTTCAGCACTTCGAGACAAAATCCGCGACGCCGGACCGAGCGCGCAGAGCGGTTCCAAAGGTTCTCAGCGCAGCCGGCACACAGCACCACCGGCAGCCTGCAAGCGCAGTTCCAGCGCGTCTTCAGGGCGTGCCGCCCGAAGCCCGCCAGGCTCTCGCAAACAGCTTGAATCGGCACATGCCTGCAATCGGCTCTAGGGGGAAGAGCCGATGTCGAAGCTTCACGCCAACCTGCTTCTCCTGCTTGCCGCCGCTTTGTGGGGTTTCGGCAATGTCTCGCAGAAGACTGTGCTCGGATATCTCGACCCGCTGAGCGCGGCCGGCATGCGCTGCCTGATCGCCGGACTTCTGGTGCTGCCGCTGATGATTGGAGAAAGCCGGGTAGCGAAGACCAAAGGTTTTCGCGCCAGCTTGGCAAGGGTCGGCGCGCTATTCGCCATTTCGATCGTTCTGCAGCAGATTGCCTATCTCGGCACCTCGGTCACCAATGCCAGCTTCCTGATCAGCACCGCAACCGTGATGACGCCGGTTGCAGCGTGGGTTCTGGTCGGGGAGCGGCTGACCGCGACGGTCGGGTTTGCCGCCGGCATGACCCTGATCGGCGCGCTGCTATTGCCTGGCGGCATCGCCGGCTTCAATGGCAGCGACACGACGGTGGTGCTGTCGGCCGCATGCTATGCATTGTGGACGGTCGAGCTCGGCCGCCACATGCAAACCCATGGGCGCCCGTTTGCCACCATGGCGGCGCAGTTCCTCGGCACTGCGGCGGTCACCCTGCCGCTAGCCCTCTCGCATGGCAATTTGTCGGTCGCGACGGCACTCGATGCCTGGCCGCAACTGCTTGTGCTCGGCGTGTTCTCGACTGCCGCCGGCTTCGGCATCCAGACCGTTGCCCAGCGCTTTACCTCTGCCAGCCACGCAGCGGTGATCGTCAGCGCCGAAAGCCTGTTCGGCGCGACTGGCGCCGCCCTTTTTCTCGGTGAGCGGATCTCGCCCATGGGGGCTCTCGGCGCGATGATGATGCTCGGCACCATCCTCTATCTCGTCACCTCGCCCGGGCCGGCGAATCCGGCCGATCCCGTCATATCATCGCTGGAGGGAGCTCCATGAGCTTTGCCGACGCGAGCGGATTCCAGGCTGGGCTTGCGCTCGGCATGGCCTCGATGGCCTCGATAGGGCCGAACAACCTGATGATGATCAGGGAAGGCTTGCTGCGCGGGCGGGTGATGTTCGTGGCGAGCCTGGTGTGGGCGACCTATGTCGCCCTGATCGCCATCTCCTATATGCTCGGCAGCTCGATCGCCGGCCTCGATCCCTCACTCGGAACGGCGCTCTCCTGGCTTGGCCTGGCGGCGGTCTCCTGGTTTGCGGTGAAATCCTTTCGTGCAGCATTGGCCGTCGGCGAGGCCGAGGACCGCTCCGGCAAGGCCGAGACCAGCCGCTCCTGCGTAGCCCGCGTCATGGGCGTGGTCGGGATGAACCCGCTGACCTACGTCGAGCGGCTGTTCGTGCCGGCGGCGTTCGGCCAGTCTTTCGCTGCGAGTGGTACGCAGCTCGAATTCATGGTGACGCTGATCCTGATGTCGGCGCTCGGCTGTTACGGCTATGCGCTCGGCGGCGGCCTCTTGGCGCCGCTGCTGCGCAGCCGTGCCAGCCTGCGCATCTTCGATCTCATCTCCGGGCTCATCCTGTCCACCGTCGCATTGGTCATGGCCGTGGGGCTCGTCTCGCCATGACCGCCCGTAGCAAACGCCCGCTCATCGTGCCGTCAAATGCCACCGCAGCTGAAAAGGAGGATCCAAATGCAATTCGACAACGACCGTGCGCCGTTCGGCCGGCATTTCGCGCTTTCAATCTGGAACGACGCGCCGGCCAGCTGGCGTGATGCCTCCGGGCTGGTCGATCGCCTCTCCTTCGAGCCGTCGATTATCGACTTAAAACCGAAATCTGCCGGCCCCAGTCGGACCGCCCGGGCGGTGTCGCGATTTGCGGCTGCCATCCGGGCGCGCATTTCCGGTCCGGGCGGCTACTACAATCTTGGCAACGCGCTGGGGCTGGCAATGGGCGTGGCGATGCAGCTCGCCACCGGCCCTGAATGGGGTGCCGGCACCCTGTTCGACTATTTTGCCGGCAGCGGCAGCGCCGTGGCGTTGACGCTGGCGACGTCGATCTTCTTCTGCAGCGGCGAAGTCTATCACCGCGCCTGGGCTGGCCGCGATGTCCCCGATCCGGCGCTTAACCGGCGCGCCGATCTCCTGTCGGGGCTCGGCGCGATCGGGCTCGGCGTAGCGCTGTTCCTGCTCGGCCAACCGGTGCTGGCTGCGACTGCCGGACTGCTGCATGCGTTGGGAAAATTCGGCAGCGCCGTGTCCGGCATGATTGTGCCCGGTTGGCCGGCCAGGTGGCCCGATCCGTTCCGCAGCGCAGTGTTGGCCAGCCGCCTGCCTGCGGCATTGGCGGCAGCCCTTTCGGCCGGCTCCGCCGTGCCTGAAGTGTGGTCGGGGGCCTCACCCGCCCTGTCACCGCGCCGCTGACATTGCTCGCCTGCTACGCGCTGTGGGCGAGGGCCGACCTTCTGCTGTTTGCCGACGCCGGCGAAAGCCCACCAACCCGTTCCGCCGCGGCGGGGCAGGGCGACTAGAGCCGCGCCCGCAGGACCATCGTTCAACTGAAGCCAAATGGAGACAGAGCCATGTTCGGAATTTTCAATGACGACGATGCGCCTTCCCTGGAGGGGCTGTTCTATCCGACGCAGACCCGTATCGGCACCGTCTGCGTGTTCGGCGGCGCCCGCGCCGGCAACGACCGGCGCCTCGCGCAAGCGGCCGCGGCGCTGGGCCGCGAAATCGGCAGTGCCGGCATCCGCCTCGTCTATGGCGGCGGCGGTGAAGGGTTGATGGGCGCCGTGGCTTCCGCGGCGGCAGACGCCGGCGGCGAGGTGATCGCGATTGCGCCGCACTTCCTTCTGGAGCGGATGCGGATGCCGCGCGGCGTCGCCCAAATCATAGCGGTTCCGTACATGCACATGCGCAAGCGGCTGATGTTCGACTATGCGGATGCATTTGTAGCGCTGCCGGGCGGAATCGGCACCATCGAGGAACTGGCCGAAGTGATGACCTGGCGCAAGCTCGACCGGCACGACAAGCCGATCCGGGTCGCCGACTTCTTCGGTTTCTGGTCGCCCTGGCTCGACCTGCTCGATCATCTCGAGGAGCCGGGGTTTCTCAGCGGCCACGTGTCGACGGCATGTCTTGTTGCCGACGTGCCGGCGGCAATCCTGCCGATGCTGCAGCGCGGCGTCTGCTTCACGCAAACGCAGCAAGGCGCGAGTACCGTCGGGCGCACCGCTCAATCTCTGGCACCCGTGGCGACACCATGACCGGAGCTGTCGATATGAAGGACCGCTTCGAAGCCATAGCGAACCCAAGCTGCCGGTTCGATATCTGGGACAATGAGAGCGGCGAGCCCGTGGTCCATCGCGGCCGATTGCTCTCCTTTGCCACGACCAAGACGGCGGAGCGGATCGCCGGCTTCCTCAACGAGACAGCCGCGGCCGGTGAGGCCGAGCCGGCCCGAGAAGGGCCGGGCAAGGCTTAGACCAGTCCGCGCTTGGCCATCATTGCTTCCGGTGAAGGCATCTTGCCGCGGAAGGCGGTGTAGAGTTCTTCGGGGTCCTTCGAGCCGCCGGCGGCGTAGATGTTCTTGCGCAGCCGCTCGGCCAGCGCCGGGTTGAACGGATCGCCTGCTTCCTCGAAGGCGGCGAAGGCGTCGGCGTCGAGCACTTCCGACCACATGTAGGAATAATAGCCGGCCGAATAGCCATCGCCGGCAAAGATATGGCCGAAATGCGGAGTGCGGTGACGCATCGCGATGGTGTCCGGCATATTGAGCCTTTCGAGCGTTTCGGCTTCGAAACGAAGCGGCTCTTGCGGCGCCTCCGGGCGCGCATGGTAGGCCATGTCGACCAAGGCCGAGGCGGTGAACTCGACCGTGGCGAAGCCGGCGCCGAAGGTGCGCGCCGCCAGCATCTTGTCGACCAGCGCCTTTGGCATCGGCTTGCCGGTCTTGACATGCAGCGCATGTTTTTCCAGCACCGCCGGTACCGTCAGCCAGTGTTCGTAGAGCTGCGAGGGCAGCTCGACGAAATCGCGGCTGACCGAGGTGCCAGCGACCGATGGCCAGGTGACGTCGGTCAGCATACCGTGCAGGGCATGACCGAATTCGTGGAACAGCGTCTTGGCTTCATCGACCGACAGCAAGGCGGCCTCGCCGGCCGGCGGCTTGGCGAAATTCATGATATTGTAGATGACCGGCTTCGAGCCAGGACCAAGCTTATAGCCGGATTTGAGTGCACTCATCCAAGCGCCGGAGCGTTTCGAGGGTCGCGCGAAATAATCGGCGAGGAAAAGGCCGCGCTCGCTGCCGTCGGCATTCTTCACGACGAAAACACGTGCGTCCGGATGCCAGGTGGCAATGCCCTTCTTTTCCTCGAAAGAAATGCCGAACAATCGTGTCGCCACGTCGAAACAGGCGTCGATGATGCGGTCGAGCTGCAGATACGGCTTCAGTTCGGCCTCGTCGAAAGCGAATTTCTCGGCGCGCAGCTTCTCCTGATAGAAGCGCCAGTCCCAGGCGGCGAATTTTTCATTGCTGCCGGCCTCGGCCGCCAGCCGCTGCAATTCGGCCTGGTCGGCGGCGGCCTTCTCCAATGCCTTTTTCCAAACCGGGTCGAGCAGCGTATGCACCGCCTCCGGCGTCTTGGCCATTGTGTCGTCGAGCTTCAACGCGGCATATGATTCGTAGCCGAGCAGCTTCGCCTTTTCGGCGCGCAGGCGCAGCATGTCGCGCACTACGTCCGTGTTGTCGGTGGCGCCGCCATTCTGGCCACGCATGATGAAGGCGCGGAACGCCGTCTCGCGCAGGTCTCGGCGTTCTGAGAAGGTCGAGAACGGCTCGTAGATCGAACGCGACAAGGTGACGGCGTAGCGGCCCTTCTGGCCGCGCATCTCGGCGGCTTCCGCCATCGAGCTTTTCAGGAATTCCGGCAGGCCGGCAAGGTCAGCCTCGTCGAGGAACAGCGCCCAGTCGCGCTCGTCGGCAAGCAGGTTCTGGCCGAAATTGGTGCCGAGCGACGACAATTCCTCGTTGATCGACGCCAGCCGCTTCTTGCCTTCGGCGTCGAGCTTGGCACCGGAGCGGACGAAGTTTTTCCAGGTCTTTTCCAGTACGCGCAGCGTTTCGGCATCGAGCTTCAGAGTCTCGCGGCGTTGATAGAGATCGTCGATGCGGGCAAAGAGGCGCTCGTTCATCGAGATCGCCGAGAAATGCCGCGACATCTTCGGCGAAATGTCGCGCTCCAGCGCCTGGATTGCCTCGTTGGTGTGGGCGCCAGCGCGGCACCAGAAGATCGACGAGACATGGTCGAGAGCCTCGCCGGCGAGTTCGAGCGCGGCAAGTGTATTGTCGATGGTCGGCGTCCCGGTGTTGCCGGCAATCGCCTCGATCTCGGCCTCATGCGTCTTCAGGGCGGCGTCGAACACCGGAGAAAAATCACCGTCGCCAATGCGCGTGAAATCGGGCAGGCCGAGCGGCCCTTGCCATTCAGTCAGCGGATGGGCGGCGAGGTCGACGGCGGACGGCATGGGCAAACTTTCGCTGGATGGCGGGAGGAGGCGGATCGTCACCGATGTAGGACGCCGGCCGGCTCCACGCAACAGCACGCCCCGTTCATGATTTCCTCAGTAGCCGTCGCAGTTTTCCGCGATCGCGGCTTGCGAACTGGCGGTGATCTGGTCGTTGGCGACCGCAAAGGTCTCCTGCATCAGCATGTCGTTGCTGGGAAAATCATAGCAGGCGATCACAGTGGTGACGCCGCCCTCGGTCTTCTCGATCCGGTGGCGGATTTCGGCGCCGGCGACGGCGCCTTGCCACTCGGCGATCGAAGCGATGAATTCCTGCTTGCTTTGCACGACGCCGAGGTCGTCGAGCTTGATGCGGACGTCGTCGGCGAGCAGGTCCGACAATTCGGTGCGGTCGGCGACGAGCAGTGCCGAATACCAGCGGTCGATGATCGCGCTGTCGTCGGCGCGGGCGAAATCTGCCGAGCACAGCAGTGCTGCCGCCGCGAACGCGACCGGAATTCGCACCATGCCCTTGTCTCCTACTCCGTCTCCGGCCGCTCGAAATCGCCGGTCTCCTTGTTCATCACCCAAAGCTCACCGGTCGAAATATCGAACCAGGCGCCGTGCAGCGATAGCCGCCCCTTGCCTTCGAGGATCGAGACGCAAGGGAAGGTACGCAGATTGGCGATGGAATATCGGATCGATATGCGCTCCAGCGCGGTCTGGCGCTCGGTCGCGGTCATGAAGGTGCTGGACGATACGGTCTCGGCCGCCGGCGCGATCAGGCTCATCCATTTGCCGATGAAATCACCCGGCGACAACGGCGCGGCCGTGGTGTCGAGTGCCGCGCGGATGCCGCCGCAGCGGCCGTGGCCCATCACCACGATGTTCTTGACCTTGAGGCTCTGCACGGCAAATTCGAGCGCTGCCGATGTCGAGTGGAACTGATCGTCGGGCGCATAGGGCGGCACCAGATTGCCGACATTGCGCAGCACGAACAGTTCGCCCGGCCCGGCATCGAAGATCGCTTCGGGCGCAGCGCGGGAATCGCAGCAGGCGACGATCATAGTTTCCGGTGCCTGGCCTTCCCGGGCCAGTGCGCGATAACGCCCGCTTTCGGTGAGATAGCGGCCACTCATGAAATTGCGGTAGCCGGTGAGAAGATGCTCGGGAAGATGGGGCATGGGCAGCGGCGGGAGCCTTTCCGGGTTAAAGGCACGGTTCAATCCCGAAAGGCTCTAGCGCATCGGCCCGAAAATCGGAACCGATTTTCGGAGGCGCGGAGACGCAGGTTCAAAGCATTGCAGCGTACTTTGTAGGCAGGCTCTCTCCAGAGTGCCTATTGCGCCGTCCACCCGCCATCCATCGGCAAGGTCGTGCCGGTGATCTGCTTGGCCGCATCCGAGCACAGGAACAGCGCCAGTGCCGCAAGCTCCTCGACGGTGACGAATTCTTTGGTCGGCTGGGCCGCGAGCAGCACGTCGTGCTTGACCTGTTCCTCGGTCATGCCGCGTGCCTTCATGGTGTCGGGGATCTGCTTTTCGACCAGCGGCGTCCAGACATAACCAGGTGCGATCGCATTGACGGTGATGCCGGCTTGCGCTGTCTCCAACGCCACTGTCTTTGTCAGGCCAGATATGCCGTGCTTGGCCGCCACATAGGCGGACTTGAAGGGCGAGGCGACCAGCGCATGTGCCGACGCGGTGTTGATGATGCGGCCCCATTTGCGCGCCTTCATGCCGGCCAGCGCCGCCTTGATGGCATAGAAGGCCGCAAGCAAATTGATGCGGATGATGGCTTCCCATTTTTCGTCGGGAAATTCCTCGATCGGCGCGACATGCTGGATGCCGGCATTGTTGACCAGGATGTCGAGGCTGCCGAAGGCTTCCTCGGCCTCGCGGACCATGGCAGTCACCGCCGCGCCGTCCATCATGTTGGCGCTGGAGTAGCGGCACTGGACGCCGAAATCGGCTTCGATGCCGGCGCGCTCCTGTTCGATGGCGGCCGCATCGCCGAGACCGTTGATGGTGATGTTGGCGCCTTCGGCGGCAAGGGCGCGGGCAATCGCCAGACCGATGCCGCTGGTCGAGCCGGTGACGAGGGCGTTCTTGGAAGACAGGAAACCCATGATGATCTCGCGAAAGGTAGGAGGGAACGGCGATGCTGGTGTGCGTCGCAGCATGACCATGCCATCGCCGTGTGTCGGCGCGATTACAGCGCTGTGGCAGTCCAACGGCCTTCAGCTGCTGGCGGCAGGCTGACACGGCGTTGTCATGGTGCCGTGCAAGATAACCGGTGCGCACTCGCGCGGTCATTCCTGCAGTACATGGGGGAGCAGCTTGGAAATCGCCGATGTCGTGAAGCGCGCCTATGCGATGCCGCTCACCAACCCGTCCTTCCCGCCCGGGCCCTACCGTTTCTTCGACCGCGAATACGTCATCATCACCTATCGTACGACGCGCGAAGCCCTCGAGGCCGTCGTGCCGGCGCCGCTGGAAATCGACGAGCCGCTGGTCAAATACGAGTTCATCCGCATGCCGGATTCTACCGGCTTCGGCGATTATACCGAGACCGGGCAGGTCATCCCGGTCCGCTTCCAGGGCCAGCATGGCACCTATGTCCACTCGATGTTTCTCGACGACGATGCACCGATTGCCGGCGGACGCGAGCTCTGGGGCTTTCCCAAGAAGCTTGCCAGCCCGAAGATCGTGCATGAGGGCGAGGTGGTTGTCGGCACCTTGCATTACGGCAGCGTTCTGTGCGCCACCGGCACGATGGGCTACAAGCACAGGCCGGCCGATCACGGCCAGATTCTCGCCTCGCTCGCGGCGCCCAATTTCCTGATCAAGATCATCCCGCATGTCGACGGCACGCCGCGCATTTGCGAGTTGGTGCGCTGTCACCTCACCGACGTGACGTTGAAGGAGGCCTGGACAGCGCCGGCGGCGCTCGATCTCAGGCCCCATGTCATGGCCGACGTGGCGCGGTTGCCAGTGCTCGAGATCGTCTCGGCGGTTCACTTCATCGCCGACCTGACGCTCGGCCTTGGCGAGGTGGTTTACGACTATCTCGCCGGACGCGAGCGGTCAGTCAGTCCAAATCTGGAGGCATTCAGCCGTGCTTGAACGCAACACCAAGAGGGCCGTCGCCACCATCGAGGAAATCTCGGCGCAGTACGACCGCGTCGCGCTGGTGTTCCAGGGCGGCGGTGCGCTGGGCGCCTATCAGGCCGGGGTGTACCAGGCGTTGGCCGATGCCGGCTGCGAACCGACCTGGTTCTCCGGCGTGTCGATCGGTGCGATCAATGCAGCGATCATAGCCGGCAACGAGCCGAGCCGCCGGCTGCAGCGGCTCGAGCAGTTCTGGCAGACAATCTCCGGGCGCAAGATCTGGGCCTATACGCCGGAGGGCGACGTCTACCGGGACATCCGCAACCGCACCAGCTCGTGGATGACGATGACGATGGGCCAGCCCGGCTTTTTCAAGCCGCGCCATCCCAATCCGTGGTTCGAGCAGCCAGGCACCGAGGGCGCTACCAGCTTCAACGACACCGTCGAGCTTAAAGAGACGCTGGAGAGCCTGATCGATTTCGACGTGCTCAATGACGGCAAGAAGCGGCTCAGCGTCGGCGCGGTCAATGTCAGGACCTGCAATTTCGTCTATTTCGACACCGAGAAGGTGCGCATCGGGCCGGAGCACGTCATGGCAAGCGGCGCGCTGCCGCCGGCCTTCCCGTCGATCCTCATCGAAGGTGAGCATTATTGGGACGGCGGCATCGTCTCCAACACGCCGCTGCAGTATTTGCTCGACCAGGAAGAGGACCGCAGTTCGCTGGTGTTTCAGGTCGATTTGTTCAGCGCCCGCGGCGCCTTGCCGCGCGGCATGGCCGATGTTCTGTCACGGCACAAGGACATCATGTATTCAAGCCGCACACGCCAGAATACCGACAACTTCCAGCGCATCCATGCGCTGAAGATGAAGCTGCTCGATGCGCTGAAGCGCGTCCCCGTCGAGTTACTGAAAGAAGGGGAGCAGGAATTGATCGCGGACTATCGGATGCCGGCGTGGTCAACATCGTCCACCTGATCTACCAGCACAAAGGCTATGAGGGGCACGCCAAGGATTACGAATTCTCGGGCACCTCGATGCGCGAGCATTGGGAGATGGGGCTGGAAGACACGCAGCGGACGCTGCGCCATCGCCAATGGCTGACACTGCCGACCAATGTCGAGGGCGTCGCCATCCACGACCTGCACCGCGAAGATCCGACTTAAAGCGCGCCGCGCGCCTGACCGGCCTCAGAACCGCAGTTTGGCGCCGGCGCGCAGCAAAAGCCAGTAGAACAGGCCGGTCGCGCCGACCGCGAGCAGCATCGTCAGGATGAAGCCGCTGGGGCTGTCGGTGAATGGCAGCCCGCCGGTGTTCATGCCGAATATGCCGACGATCAGGGTGCCCGGCAAAAGCAGCGCGCTCATCACCGCCAGCGCCTTGAGGCTGCGGTTCGATTCGTCGGCAAGCTCGGCCGCAAGCTCCTCCTGCAGCAGCCTTGCCCGGTCGTTGATCATGACGACCTCGCGGTCGAGCCGTTCCAGGCGGGCAGCAAGCCGGCGCAGAACTTCATGTGCGCCGGCGGAAAGGTTCCAGGCGGAACGGTCTTCATCCTGGAAAAGTGCTGCCAGGGCCGAGATCGGCCGATGCAAGGATACGACAAGGCGGCGCACATCCTTCAGCTGTCGTCTTTCGTCGGCAAGTCGCTCGGTCACGAGATGGTCCTCGACCGCATCGAGCCGCTTCGTCGCCGCGGCGAGCCGCAGGCTGGTGGTCTTGCAAAAAGCCATGACCAGCGTTTCGAACAGCTCGAATGCTGTGGCGGGCCGCAGCCCCGCGGCAAGGGCGGTGTGCACTTCCTCCACCGCCGCCAGCGGATGGCGCCGGCCGGTGACCAGCAGCCGCTCCGAGACCGCAAAATGCAATCTGCCGATGGTCGTCGACTGATGGGCGATCTCGCCATGCAGGTCGGCGGAAATGCCGTGGACGACGCCATTCTCATGCGCCAGCACCAGGCTGTCCTCATGTCCTTCGAGGATTGCGTGAGCCGACGCCGGCAGCGCGCAGGCATGGCTGACCCAGGAATGGGCGCGCCGGTCGACAAGGTCGACATGCAGCCAGACCCAGCCGTCCAGTGAGGCCAGCGCGGCCTCTATGTCCCGGGGCGCCAGCGATTCGGGAGCTTTGCCGGGAGCGGCATGATAGGCCCAGACCAGCCCGGGGGCATGATGCTGGTCGTCCGCGGCACGCAATGTCAGATGCGATGCGTCATTCATGGCCGCCGCCGAGACAATGCACGTTCAGGATCCGGGCGGCGCCGGCGCCGGCGCCGCGACATTCTGGCCAAGTCCTATCCCCGCTCAGAATATCTGGCGGAAGATGACGAACAGCACGAAGGCAAGACAGATGGAGACCGGAAGGGTCAGTATCCAGGCCATCAGCATGTTGCGCACTGTCGACCATTGCAGGCCCGAGCCGTTCGCCGCCATGGTGCCGGCAACGCCCGACGACAGCACATGGGTGGTCGAGACCGGCAGGCCGAGATAGTCGGCCGATGCGATGGTCGCCATTGCAACAAGCTCTGCGGACGCACCCTGGCCGTAGGTCAGATGGCTTTTGCCGATCTTCTCGCCGACGGTGACGACGATGCGCTTCCAGCCGACCATGGTGCCGAGGCCGAGCGCCAGCGCGATGGCGACCTTGACCCAGAGCGGGATGAACTTCGTCGCGTTGTCGACCGCCTTGTGATAGGTCGTCACCGCCTTCAGGTCGTCGACCTCCATCGGCAGCAGCTTCTTCTTGTCGATCAGTTTCAGCGCTTCACCGATAAGATAGATGTTGTTGCGGGCGTTGCTGACCAGCGTTGTCGGCAGCTTTTCCACGGACGGATAGGGCGACAACATTGCGCTAGTGTCGTGGATGAAGCTCTGCAGGGCAGGCGTGGTTTCGTCCTTCCAGGTCTTGGTGCGAACGGCGTCACCGACCACGGTTGCCGCGTCGGTCACGGCGACGCCGGGCTTGACGTATTTGCCGAGTACCGTTTCGACCTGCGTCGCTGCGGACTTGTAAGCTTCGAGATAGTTCACGTCCGGTGTGCGGTTGAGCGCGAAGGCGGTCGGCACCACGCCGATCAGGATGAGCATGATGAGGCCCATGCCCTTTTGCCCGTCATTGGAGCCGTGGGCAAAGCTGACGCCGGTGCAGGTGAAGATGAGCAGCGCCCGGATCCACAGCGGCGGCGGAGCGCTCGACTTCGGCGCCTCGTAAAGCTCGCGGTTCCTGACCAGCAGCTTCATCACCAGAAGCAGCAGCCCAGCCAGGCAAAACCCGACCAGCGGCGAGATCAGAAGCGACAGGCCGACATTGCTCGCCTGCGACCAGTCGATGCCGCTGGTGATGGAACCGGCCGGCGCCGTGAACTGGTTGGCGAGGCCGACGCCGATGATCGAACCGATCAGCGTGTGCGAGCTCGAGGCAGGCAGGCCGAGATACCAGGTTCCGAGGTTCCACATGATCGCTGCGACCAGCAGCGCAAAGACCATGGCCAGCCCGGAGCTCGATCCGACCTGAAGGATCAGTTCGACCGGTAACAGCGAAATGATGCCGAAGGCGACCGCCCCGCTGGCGGTGAGCACGCCGAGGAAGTTGAAAAAGCCGGACCACATCACTGCAAGCTCGGCCGGCATGGAATGGGTGTAGATCACCGTTGCCACCGCATTGGCGGTGTCGTGAAAACCGTTGACGAATTCGAAGCCGAGCGCGATCAGCAGCGCCAGGCCAAGCAGAATCCACGGCACCGCGACGGTGCTGGTCAGGTCCTGGCTGAGCGCGTAGCCGACATAGGCAAGGCCGCCCAGGATGATGACGGCAAAGGCCGGCAGAAACCATTTGCCGGTGCTGTTTGGCCGGTCGAGCGGATCTCCGGCCTTGGAATTCCTGCTTCGCTGGAAACAATATCGACCATACCCCACTCCTCTTGCGTTGCAGCAAAGAATGGGAGGACGCTATGTCGGCACAATGAAGCCTGTGTGACGGCAGAGCACTTTGAGATTGGAGCAGATAGTGCTGGACGGTGGTTCCTGATCTATTCCGCGATCTCCAGCAGGGTCGATATCAGCAACCGGCGCTCGTCGGCGGAGAGAATGTCCGAACCGAACAGGTTCATGCTGCGAAGCCCTTCGATAGCGAGATAGCAGACCAGCAGCGCCTTGAGATTCGGCGTCTCCTCCTTCAGCCGCTCGAACACTTGCCGCCTGAACGATTTTATCGGCGTCAGGAAATCGGGATCCTCGGCAATCGCCGAAAATATCCAGGTCGCCGACGGTTTCGACTCCTCGGCATGCTCGGCCGAAAGCCTGATATAGGCCGCAAGCGGGCTCTCACCGCTGACGCCGTTGGTGCGGGCGGCCTCAAGCGCCTGTTGGAACGCGCTGAGATAATCCTCCACCAGCGCCTGCATCAATTTCGCCTTGGTCGGGAAATTGTAGAGAAGACCACCCTTCGACACGCCGGCACGGCTGGCGACCGCATCCAGCGACAGGCTGCCGGGACCCGTCTCGCGCGCCACGTCGGCGGCGGCGGCGAGGATCTTCTCGCGCGAATTTGTTCTGCGGGCCTTCATCAATCGTTCCCCATTCATTAGCTTAAGCGGAATTGACAAGACCGTCCAGACGGTACAGTAAGATTGCCGTCATTTGAAATTGGGACCAGTCACAGGTATGTGTTCCGGTCATCCGACCGTTATGCTGGGCCATGGCCGAGGGGACTGTTCGTGATCAAGCGCTTCATCATCGCCTTCATTCTGCTCGTGCTGGTGTGCGGCGGCATCGTCGGCTTCAACCTGTTCCGCGACAATGCGATCAAACAGTTTTTCGCCACCATGAAGCCGCCGGCCGCGACCGTGTCGACGGTCATCGTCAAACCGATGTCCTGGACGCCCGGCGTCGAGGCGATCGGTACTGTCAGTGCCGTGCGCGGCGTCGACCTGACCGTCGAAACCGCGGGTATCGTCAAGGACATCCAGTTTCATGCCAATCAGAAGGTCGCCGCCAACGCCGTGCTGCTGCAGCTCGACGATGCCGTCGAGCGGGCCGACCTCGTGGCGTCGAAGGCGCAAGCCACATCCGACCAGACGACGCTGATGCGCGCTCTTGAGCTGCAGAAGCGCGGGGTCGGCACCGACGCTACGCTGGACACGGCGCAGGCGGCAGCATCGGTCTCCTCCGCGCAGGTAAACAAGCTGCAAGCGGTGCTCGACCAAAAGCAGTTGACGGCCCCTTTCAAGGGCACCGTCGGTATTCCGAAAATCGACATTGGCCAGTATCTCACACCCGGCACCGCCGTGGTGACCTTGCAGGACATGGACACGATGCGTGTCGATTTCACCGTGCCGGAGCAGCAGCTTCCGCTGCTGAAGATCGGACAGACGGTGCGGCTGGGCATTGGCGGCGGCGACATGCCGTTCGCCGGCATCATCCGCGGTATCGATCCGAAGATCGACCCGACGAGCCGGCTGGTGACGGTGAGGGCGGAGGTCGCCAATCCTGAAGGCAAGCTGACGCCCGGCCAGTTCGTCCAGGTGCGTGTCGAACTGCCGGAGGAGAACAACGTGCTGGCGCTGCCGCAGACTGCGCTGACCTCCAGCCTGTACGGTGACTTCGTCTTCGTGGTGCGCCCGGCCAAATCCGCAGAAGTCAACGGCGCGGCTCCCGAGGCAAAGCCGGAAGAAAAACCAGCCGCGGATGCTGCCACGCCCGCTGCCGAAGCACCCGCGGCAAAACCCGAAGAAAAGCCGGGCGCTACCCCAGCCAAACCGGCAGCGGAAGCCAAACCGGCAGCGGAAGAACAGAAGCCGCAGCTCGTGCTCGCCCAGGTGTTCGTCAAGCCAGGCCGCCACAACGCCGGCCTGGTCGAGATCCTGGAAGGCATCCAGCCCGGCGACGAAGTCGTTACCGCCGGCCAGAACCGGCTCTCCAACGGCATGTCCGTTGCCGTCGACAACACAATCGATCCGAGCAAGCCGGGGAACCAGCAGGCAGCCCAGCAATGAGCTTTTCCGACCTCTTCATCCGCCGCCCGGTCCTTTCGACCGTGCTTGCCTGCATGATCCTGCTTCTGGGTTTTCAGGGCATCTTCAACCTTTCGATCCGGCAGTATCCAGAGGTTGAAGAAACGGCCATCACGATCACCACGGCCTATCCCGGCGCCAGCGCCGACCTGATCCAGGGGTTCATTTCCGCGCCGATCGCGCGTGCTGTCGCTTCGACCGAAAACATCGATTATGTCACGTCGGCGAGCCGGCCGTCATCCAGCACCGTGACAGTGCAGATGAAACTCGGCTCCGACCCCGACGTTGCGCTGAACGAAGTCCTGTCGAAGGTTCAGAGCGTTCGCGGCGATCTGCCGGACGAAACCAAAGACCCGGTGATCGTCAAGGGCACCGGCCAGCAGTTCGCGATGATGTACATCTCGATGCAGAACCCGAACATGACGCCGGAACAGCTCACCGAATATATCGAGCGCGTCGTGCGGCCGCGTATGTCGACGGTCGAAGGTGTTGTCGACGTGCAGATTTTCGGCGCCGCCGAATATTCGATGCGTGTCTGGATCGACCCGATCAAACTGGCGGCGCGCGGTGTGACGGCGGCGGAAGTGCTGACCGCCATTAACGAATCGAATTTCCTCTCCGCGCCCGGCGATACCGAAAACGAATATGTGGCTTCCTCGATCACGGTTCGCTCGACCCTGCAGACGCCGGAGGCTTTCGCTGCCCTTCCGCTCCGCTCGAAAGACGGCAATGTGGTGAGACTGCGCGACGTGGCCCGCGTCGAACTCGCCGCGGTGAACACCGACACCAGGGTCACCTTCAACGGCAAGCCCGGCATCTTTCTCGCCATCTTTCCGACGCCGGCCGCCAATCCACTGACCACCGCGGCGGCGATCCACAAGATTGTGCCGACGATCCAGGAGACGCTGCCGCTCGGCATGACGATCGAGATCGTCTATGACTCGACCGAGCAGATCAGCGCGTCGATCGAGGAGGTGTTCAAGACCATCGGCGAGGCGGTCGCCATCGTCATCGTCGTCATCCTGCTCTTCCTCGGCTCGTTCCGCTCGGTGCTGATGCCGATCGTGACCATTCCGCTGTCGCTGATCGGCGTCTGTTTCCTGCTGTTTTCTTTGGGTTATTCGATCAACCTTTTGTCGTTGCTGGCCATGGTGCTGGCGATCGGACTGGTTGTTGACGATGCCATCGTGGTGGTGGAAAACATCCACCGCCACATGGAGGAAGACGGCTTGTCGCCGATGCAGGCGGCTTTCAACGGCATGCGGGAGATCTCTTCCGCCGTCGTCGCCATGACGATAACGTTGGCCGCCGTGTTCGCGCCGCTGGCCTTCACCGGCGGCCTGACAGGCGCACTGTTTCGCGAATTCGCAGTGACGCTTGCCGGCTCGGTGGTCCTTTCGGGTGTCGTTGCCCTAACCGTCACGCCGATGATGTCGGCACGCATCCTGAGGGCCGGCTCGCACAGCCGCTTCCAGCGCATTGTCGACAACACGTTCGGGCGCGTCGAAAACGTCTATGAGCGGCTGGTCAGCGGCTCGCTGAAATATCGCCCGGTGACGCTGATGATCGTCATCGCACTGGTCGCCACGACCGGCTTCATGTTCACCAAGACCGCGAGCGAACTGGCGCCGGAAGAAGACCAGGGCTTCTTGCTGTCTATTGTGAACGCACCGCGCTATGCGACGTCGGACTACACCGAGACCTATGTGAACCAGATTCTCGGGCTAGTGAATGATATCCCCGAAACCAGGGCGCGGTTCTCCGCCGTCGCGTTCCAAGGCCCGACGAACAGCGCTTTCGTCGGCTTTGCGTTCAAGGACTGGGCCGAGCGCGCGCGCAGCTCGAAGGAACTTCAGGAAGACATCACTGCCCGCCTTGCCAACGTGGCGGGCGTCGAGGCTTTCGTCTTCGCACCGCCGACACTGCCCGGCTCCGGCGGCGGCCTGCCAATCACGATGGTGGTGCGCTCGACCGGCGAGGCCTCCCAAGTGTACGAGGCGGCCGAGAACATCAAGAACAAGGCGCAGGCCTCCGGTCGCTTCCTCGCGGTGCAGAATTCGATGTCCTACGATGCGCCGCAAGTGACGGTGACGATCGACCGCGACCGCGCCGCGGCACTCAACCTGCCGATCGCCGATATCGGCCGGACGCTGACCCTCTTGGTCGGTGGCGCCGAGGTGGCGCAATTCGACCGCGAATCCAACAGCTACGACATCATCCCGCAGGTGCCGCAGAGCTTTCGCGACAATCCCGAAAAACTGGGGGAGTATTTCGTGCGCAGCGTCTCGGGTGAGATGGTGCCGCTCTCTGCGGTGGTGAAGATCTCGACCAACGCGTCGCCGGCGGCGATCGAGCAGTTCAACCAGTTGAATTCCGCAACGATTTCCGCCCTGCCGCTGCCTGGCGTCACCACCGGCGACGGTTTGAAAGCGATCGAGGATATCGCCAAGGAGAGCCTGCCCGACACTTTCTTCATCGACTATACCGGCCAGTCGCGGCAGGAGAAGCAACAGGGCTACACGATCATCATCGCCTTCGCGGCAGCCGTTCTCGTCATCTATCTGGTGCTGGCGGCGCAGTTCGAAAGTTTCCGCGATCCGTTGATCATCATGATGGCGGTGCCACTCTCGATCTTCGGCGCGATCGTGCCGCTTAATGTCGGGCTCGGCACCCTCAACATCTACACCCAGGTCGGCTTGATTACGCTGATCGGCCTGATCACCAAGCACGGCATCCTTCTGGTCGAGTTCGCCAACCAGCAGCGTGAAATGCACGGCATGCGGCGGCGCGATGCGATCATCGCGTCGGCCAAGGTGCGGCTGCGGCCGATCCTGATGACGACGGCGGCGATGGCGCTCGGAGTGGTGCCGCTGATCATCTCCAGCGGCGCTGGTGCCGCGGCACGCTATTCGATGGGCCTGGTGATCTTCACCGGCATCCTGGTCGGAACCATGTTCACGCTCTTCGTGGTGCCGATGTTCTACACGTTTATCGCCAGCAAGGACCTGCCGCATCACGCCGAAAAGCCGGACCCCAAGCTGATGCCGGTGATGCCGGATTAGATTGTACTAACATTGCACAATAAAGAAGGCCGGATTTCCGGCCTTTCTTGGGAGCTACGAAAAGCATCGCTCATTTGACGATGACGATGCTGGTGTTGGCCGGGCCGAAGACCTCGACGAGCTGATAGAAATCGGCGGCGTTGTCCGGATGCAGACGCACGCAGCCATGCGAGGCCGGCTGGCCGAGGCGCTTGATGGCGCTTGTCGCATGTACGGCGTAGCCGCCGCTGAAGAACACCGAATGCGGCATCGGGGCGTTGTCGTATTTCTTCGAATACCACATTTCATGCATGCGGGTCGGCTTGAACGAACCGGTCGGCGTGACGTGCGTCCTGTCGCCGGTCGAGACTTTCCAGGCGAATGTCGGCCGGCCGTCGACCAGGATTTCCATGGTCTGCTGCGATAGCGACACACGCGCGACGATCTTGTTGGCGGCGGCGTAGGCTGCGCTGTTGCCGGCACTGACAAGCAAGTCAGCACCGGTGATGACGGCGGCGGCGATGTTGATGAGCTTGGCGGAAATGGCGGTGTACATGATGTCTCCCCTATTCTGCCGGTCGGGGCCGGCTCAATTCGATGACCGGCTTATCGGGGCGTCATGTTTCGAGCCGATTTCGCTAGATGCTCGTTTGTGTTTCGATTCTGTTTCCCCTGGTTAACAGAAAACGCCGTGCAAAGCGGCTTACAGCTGTTGGACGTCGTCATGACAGCGGCGGCGTGTTTGCCTAAGCGGATCAGCCAAACCGCGGCACGAATACGCGATTGTTTTCGTTTGAGAGGAATTCCACCTGACTCCGAAACCGAGCTGCAACAAAGCGCGGCCTCGGCGGCATGATCCGGATACAGCGAACGGGCAAAGTTGACGTAACGAAAACAGCGGGCAACGAACGATCGGAAGCCAACACTGTTTTCGCTACGGTCTGGATTGTCTGGACAGTTTCCAGCCTGCGCGTCGACCGGCTCAAGCCCCTCTGGCGGGGGCGGCTTAGAGCCGTTGAGGATGCGCGGCGCCTCCGGCAACTTGCAGCCGAGAGGACCGAAGGCCCGCGCCGCAACGGGGGGCTCCGCTGGCGGCGCGGGCGCTTCGGGGGTTCCCCTGAAGCGCCCGTAAATCCCAATTTTGAGGAAAGAACAGGATGAAAACGAAATTCGCCGCTTCCGTGCTTTCTGCCCTGCTCTACGTGCAGGGCCTGCTCGGCATTGCCGGCCTCGCAACCGTGCTGCTGAAGGAACGTGCGCATGCCGGCGAGGTCAGCACGAACAGTGACATGCCGTCAGGCCCGTCGCTTCTCGTGGCGCGCTGAGGAAAGAGCATCGGACCCAAAAGCGGGAACCGGTTTTAGGAAAATCCGATACTCAAAAAAGGGGTGGCTGTCCTGCATTCAATCGGCGAATTGCGTTGGCGGATCGAACCGGTAACCCGCACCCCGTATGGTGGTGATGGTTTCGGTGTCGAGCTTGCGGCGCAGCCGCACGATGCGCGAATCGATCGACCGGTCGAAGGCTTCGGCATTTTCGGCGGGCGCGGCGGCGATGATGTCGTCACGCGTCAGCACCTTGCGCGGGCTGGCCAGGAACAGCCTGAGCAGCGCCACCTGCCCGGCGGACAGCTGTTCTTCCGTGCCCGAGCGGTGCATGACGATGGCCGACCGGAGATCGACGGTCGCGTTCTCCAGCACGATCAATTCCCCGGCGCTCCTGCCGCGCCGAGCCAGCAGGCCGCCAACGCGGGCGGCAAGCTCCCTGACATTGAGCGGGCTTTCGACGACGTCGGCGGCGCCGAGCTCGAGCGCCAGCACCTTGTCGACCAGATCGGCCGGGCGGCAGATCAGGATGAAATCCGGTCCACCTTCGCCGCCATGTCGCCTGAGCAGGTCGCGCCCCTCCGCCTGGCTGACGCTGTCGCCGACAACCACGACATCGATACCCTTTTCAGAAAGCAGCGATTCGGCTTCCCACGGCTGTCGCGCGGCGCGGACGTCATGACCGCGTCGCTTGAGATGATCGGCGAGATCGGTCGCAATTACTTCAGCGACGGAAACAAGCGCGATGACGGATCGTGCAGCCATGTTTTTCTACCCCGCATACGGCAACCCAAGAAGAGTGCTGGACATCATGTTTATACCCAATCTACTTTCCGCTGAAAGCGGGAGCGAACGCATCGTGCGGGCACGAATTGTCATTGTCGAGGACGAGCCCGACCTGAGGGACGCGGTCGCCGAGTATCTCGGCGCCAGCGGCTATGATGTGGCCACGGCCGAAAGTGCGGCGGCGGCGCGCGACCTGTTGGAAGCCCAGTCCTTCCATCTGGCCATTCTCGACATCGCCATGCCGGGCGAGGACGGCCTGTCGCTCGGCCGCTGGATGCGGTCGAAAATGCCGATCGGCATCATCTATGCGACGGCCGCCGGTACCGCGCTCGACCGCATCGTCGGACTGGAGCTCGGCGCTGACGACTACATCGTCAAGCCTTACGAGTTGCGCGAAGTGCTGGCCAGGGTGCGCAGCGTGCTGCGCCGCGTTCCGGAGCCGACCGAACCACAAAAAGCCAAGGCTGAAACATCCGGTGGCCGCCGGTCCGTGAGCTTCGGCGCCTTTCACGCCGACCTCGACGGCAGGCTCGTCACCGGCGCCAACGGTGCGGTCATCGACATGGCCAAGAGCGAGTTCGACGTGCTGGAGGTGTTCCTTACCCGCGCCAACCGGCTGTTGACGCGGGCGGCGATCTCCGAGGCGATCGGTTTCGTCGAGGACGCGGAATCGTCCCGCGCCGTCGACATCCGCATCATGCGGCTGAGAAAGAAGATCGAGGCGGATCCGGCCAATCCGAAATTCCTGCGCACGGTGCGCGGCGAAGGCTATATCTTCTCGCTGCCAGCCGGCGAAAATAACTGAGGCCTGGCGGCTTGAGCAAGCCACTGCCAGGAAATGACCATGACGGCTGAAACAGCACGCGCGGACTCGCAGGGCGCCAGGCAGGGCGCGGCGATGGCGGCCGTGCATGTGGTTCGCCGGCTGCGCGAAGCCGGCGACTGGCAGCGCGAGATGGAGGGTATCCTCCAAACGCTTTGCGAAGCCATGGATTGTCACCGCGGCATCCTGTTTCGCCTGCGCGAACTGCCCGGCCAGGGCTTCGCCCAGTCGGTCGCCGCTTATTGGATCGCCCCCCGGTTTGGCGGCGAGCTGGCGTCACCGACCGTCATCATGCAGTCGGTCGTCGATTCGGACCCATTGCTGGAACAGCTGGCGGAGGACGAGCGCCAAGGCAAGATATTCGCCGGGCACACACGCGATCTCGAAGGCTTTCTGCGGACCGATTTCGAAAAGCAGAACATCAAGTCGTTCCTGTCGGTGTCGGTCTTTTCGCACGGCAATTTGTGGGGCACGCTGGCGGTCAACGACTGCGTCAACGAACGCGAATGGACCGACCAGGAAGAGGCGGCGCTGCACATGGTGGCACTCGCCATTGGCGACGCCATCGAACGGTCGCCCTCCGACGCGCATGCCAGTGACGTCATTCGCCGCACCATGCTGCAGGCCTCGCTCGACGCCATCATCGTCATCGACGAGACCGGCTCGATCATCGAATTCAATCCGGCGGCCGAGAAGATGTTCGGCTATCGACGCAGCGATATCCTCGGCAAGGACCTGCTCGACACGGTCGTGCCGGAATATTACCGCAAAGGCTATGCGTCGGGCGCCGAATACATGTCGGGCCGCGGCGCGCCGATGGTCGGCCAGCGGCTCGAAACGGTCACCCAGAATGCCGCCGGCGAGGTTTTTCCGATCGAGCTGACGGCGACCGAGATGCGGGTCGCCGATCGCCATCTGATCTTCGGCTCCATCCGCGACCTGCGCGACAGATTGCGCGCTGAGGAGGAAATCAACCGTCAGCGCGAAAAACTGCACCAGAACGAGAAGATGGCGGCGATGGGCTCGCTGCTTGCGGGGGTTTCGCACGAGCTCAACAACCCGCTGGCCGTGGTCGTCGCCCAGTCGACGCTGCTGCATGAATTCGCCGCCGATCCGCAGACCAAAGTACGCGCCGAAAAGGTGCGCGCCGCTGCCGAGCGCTGCGGCCGTATCGTCAAAAGCTTCCTGTCGATGGTCCGCCTGCACCCGACGGCGCAGGCCGAGACCGACCTCAACCAGGTGATCCGCGCGGCACTCGAAGTGACCGCCTATGGCGCGCGATCAAGCGGCATCATCATCGACACCGATTTCGCCGGCGGCCCGCTGCTGGCCATGGCCGATGCCGACCACGTGACGCAGGTAGCCGCCAACTTCCTCATCAACAGCCAGCATGCCTTGGCCGGCATTGCCGGCGACCGGCGGATCAAGGTCCGGACGTTTCGCAGCGACCGCGGCAATCCCGGATTCTCGGTCGAGGACAACGGGCCAGGCGTGCCGGAAGCGATACGCTCACGCATATTCGAATCCTATTTCACCACCAAGCCAGTCGGCGTCGGTACCGGTATCGGCCTGTCGATTTCCAAATCGATCATCGAGCGGCACAATGGCAATATCTGGTTCGAGGAGGTTTCGCCGAGAGGCGTGCGTTTTGTCGTGCAGTTGCCGGCGATCGCTGCCGGCGCGGTCGCCGCCGGCGACAGTCCGTCGCGGTCGAGCGGCTTGCGTCACGCGCTGATCATAGACGATGAGCCGGATGTCGCGGCGTCGCTGTCCGACATTCTGGAGTTGATGGGCATCAAGTCGCGGATCGTGCCGGCCTGGGTCTCGGCCGCCGCGACCCTGAGCGGCCACATGCCGCCGGACATCGTGTTTTCCGATTTGCGCATGCCCGGCACCAGCGGCATAGCCGCCTATCGCGAGCTGCTTGCCGAAATGCCGGATCTGGCGCGGCGTTTCGTGCTTGTCACCGGCGATCTGATCGGCGCAAAAGGCGAAATCGAGGCGCTGCCGGCGCCGCAGCGGCCGCCAATCCTCGAAAAGCCGTTCAGCACGCTGGATGTGCGCGGCGTGCTCTCGGCCATTGCCGAGCAGGTCGCTTTGGGCGGCTAGACTCCCAGAGAGACAAAAAGGAAAGAAAAAAGGCTCCCAGCCGACATTGCGGCGGGAGCCTGACTGGAGTGCTGGAGGGCGCTCGCGAAAAGATCAAAAAACGTTCGGCGTATCGGCCAGCGGGGCGGCGTTGGCGATCATGCGGACGGGCCGTGCCTTGCCCGACTGGGCAGCGATGGCGCGCAGGCAGTCCAGGCTCTCGGCGCCCCAGGCCTGACCCTTGCAGGCAAAATCGATGTCCGGGATCGGCAGGCGCGCCGTCTTGGTCGTGGTCGTCGCGCCGTCGATGAGGTTGACCGGCGGGTTCAGCGAGGCGAAGGCCGGACCGACGGTCGGCGTGAACGCCATGCCGGCAAACGCGGCAGCGGCAAGCAGCAGGAACATCGCCATCGGGTGATCGCTGGCGCGCTGGCGCAGCGCCAGCTTCGGGCGCCGGTCGTTGCGCTGCGGACCCTGCAGGCGATGGTCGTTGTCGGTGATCTGGGTTTTCGTAGGCATCGTCGTTTCCTTCGGTGTTCTTCTTTTCCCTGTTGAAACGAACTTAACCGCACCTTGTAACGGGCCAACGATGATGGATTAACGATTGTGTAACCGGCATGAAACCAGGCCCGCGGCCATTCCGGGGGCAAACCGACGATGCGTAGCTGGCCGCACCGGTGACATTCAGCGCTCGTTTTCCGCTATCCACGGCACCGGATCCACGTCGACTTTTCCGGTCCACGGAGGGCTGGGCGCTCAACAAGCGTAAGGGGATTAACGCCCGGAATTCCCGGGATTTTCCCGGCTTCGATCGTTCGAGCTCGGCTCTCAATTGCCGATCGGTTTCGCGTCGGGAATTCGCCCTATTCTCGCAAGCTATTGCATTTCAACAGAAAATATGCTTGTATTGAACGGCCATTCAATAAATAAGAGCCTTTTATGAACCCGCATCTGCGTGACGTGGCAATCCCCAACGATTGGGATCGGCGGGGCCTGCCGGGCTGGAGCTATCATTCCGACGCCTTGCTCGAACTCGAGAAAGAGCACGTCTTCCGCAATCACTGGCAGATCGCCGGCCATGTCTGCGACCTGCCGAACGCCGGCGACTATCTGACGATGGATGTAGTCGGCGAGCGGGCGCTGATCGTGCGCGGCAAGGATGGCGTGGTGCGCGCCTTCAACAATATGTGCCGCCACCGCGGCAGTCGCGTCGTTGCCGATAGCCAAGGCACTTGCAAGAATGCGCTGGTCTGCCCCTTTCATGGCTGGGCCTACAATCTCGACGGCACGTTGCGCGGCGCTGCCCGCCCGCGGTCCTTCCCCGACCTCGACAAGACCGAATTCGGCCTGATGCCGCTCGAGCTCGAAATCTGGATGGGCTTCATCTTCATCCGCTTCCGCAAGGGTGGCCCCGCAGCCATCCGTGGCCGAGCTGTTGAAGCCGATCGAAGCCGAGATTGCCCATTACGGCGTCGCCGAGATGGTGCCGTCCTGGGGCATCTGGACCCAAAAGACGCCGGTCAACTGGAAGTCGGTGCGCGACGTCGACAATGAAGGCTACCACGTCGCCATGGCGCATCCGGCGCTGCAGGATCTTTATGGCGCGACCTACTTCGACGAGCCGTTCGTCAACGGCGTGTCGCGCTCGTTCGCCACTTACAACCCGCATGCCGGACGGCGCTGGAGCGTCGCGCAATACATCAAGCTCGCACCCGAGGCGAAGCAACTGCCGGAGCACCTGCGCAAGGCCTGGATCTATTACGGCATCTTCCCGAACAACGCGCTGTCGATCATGCCGGAGTCGGTGCAGTTCTATCAGGAGTTCCCGCTGTCGACGGGTGAGACGCTGCTGCGCGGCGCCATCTACCGCTATCGCGACGAGAGCAGGGAGCAGGCGGCTGCCCGCTACCTATCCTACCGCATCGACCGCGACACGCTGGCCGAAGATGTACAGCTTTCGATATGGTCCAACGAATCCATGCTGTCAGAAGCCTTCGGAGGTTTTTACCTCTCCGATCTCGAATATGGCGTGCGCACCCACCACGACCATTTGCGCAAGCAAATTCCCGTGCTCGGATTGGAGACCGCGCCCGAGGAGAAGGATATGTGGGCGCTCAACGAGGCGCTCAGATCACGCTCCTGACGCCTGGTCCTCAAGCCCAGATGGCGACGGGAATGCCGAAACGATCGGCGAGCGGCGGATCCGGAAACGGCATTGCCTCGCCTCTGGCGATGCGGCCGGCAATCAGCATCATCGCCGCGGCATCGAGGAAATCGTCGGTGGCCGCGCCGCGCGGCGGCCTCTGGTCGAGAAAATGCTGGCCATAACCATGCCGGGCAAGCAGCGCCTTGCGTTCGGCCATGCCGGCCGGATTGATGTTGCCCTTGATCTTCTTCGGCAGACGCATCGCCCGGTCGCCGTTCAGTCTGCAGAAGGCAACTTCCGGATGCGATTCGAAGACGCGGCTGCGCAGTTCGGGCCGCGCGATCAGCAGCGAATCGATCTCACGGATCTTGGCAAAGATGCCGAAGGCCTGGATCGAGACACCGCGCGGCGGATCTGAGGTCGTCTTGGCCACGTCACTTGCCCTGCGATGTGCCGCGTACCAGGCTTCGACCGTGGTGAAGGCTTCGATCTCCGCATAGAGCGCGGCGCGGGAGGGGATGGCAAAGACACTGGATTGCCGGGCGCCAAGAAATGGCCGCACCAGCGCCTCCGGACCGCGACCGCCTCTTTGCGAGAAATCGGGCAGGCCGATCGGCATATCGACCGCTACGATTGCATTGACGGGTAGCTGGTCGAGCAACGCCGCGAAGCTTGGGAAAACGGCTGTCGACGGTGCGGCACCGGAATCGCGGCGGACGGCTATCCAGCCGGTCTTGCAACCGTCGACGCCGACAAGCACAACATCCCTACGCGCAACATCCTCGGGCACAACATCCCCAGGCACAACATGGTCGAGCGCAGCACCCTTGGGCGCATCATCCTGGGGCACGGCGTCTTCGGCCTGCGTCACGCCCGGCGATCCCGTCCCGGATGCAGGAGATGGCGAAGCTGCACCATCGCCATCGGGTGCGACAGGCTCTGGGCATCGGTCTCGAGCTGCAATTCGTCGCCGCCGCGCTTGGCGGTGCGCGCCAGGATCTCGTAGACCGCTGCCGTGGTCGATTGCAGCGCCTTGGCGGCCGTTTGGCCGGACAGGATGCGCGCCAGGTAGACGGCCGCCGTCAGGTCGCCGAGCCCATTCGGAGGCTTGTCGATTAGCCGGTGTTCGGCAAGCAGCGCCTCTCTGCCGTTGAGCAGCAAATTGCCGATGCCGCCGGCCATCATCGCCGGTGCCGAAGTGACCAGCATGGCCGGTGGGCCGGCTTGCAGGGCAGCAGCCATTGCCGATTTCAGGTCGGGCAGCGGCGCTCCGGCCATCCATTCCAGCTCGTAGCGGTTGGGCGTGGCGATATCGGCGATCGGCATCAGCCGGTCGCGCATGGCGATTGCGGTCGGCTCAGGTACGTAGAGGCCGCCCGAATCGCCCATCACCGGGTCGCAGATATAGAGGGCGTCCGGCGTCTTCGCCTTGACGGCGCCGACCAGCGAAGCGACGGCTTCGGCCTGGCCAGCCTCGCCGAGATAGCCGGACAGCACGGCGCCGACCTCGCCCAGCCACGGCGCGCGCTCGAGGTCGGTCATCAGCGCCTTGAACTGGTCCAGCGGCGGCACGATGCGGGTGGCCCGGCCGTGCCCCGGATGCCAGGGCAGAATGACGGTCGGCACCGCCCAAACCGGAAACCCCAGCGTCTCCAGCGCAAACACGGCGGCACGGTTGCCGACCGAGCCACGTGCGACATGGCTGGAGACGACGATGACCGCGCGCGGCGCGTCGGCTTTTTCGGCGCTCATTGATCTTTGTCCTAACCGCCCCTGGTGATGAAAAGCACGAGCCAGATCAACAGGCCGATGGCAATAAGCAAGCCTGCCGCCCGACCAATACGGGTGCCCCAATATTCGATCGGGTCCGATCGGTCGGCATCGGCCGCTGTGACGTGGTCGCGCGCGCCTCTGGCGGTTCGTGCGAGGAACGAGGTGCCGCCCGGGTCGGTCTCGCGCGCCACCCGTTCGATGATGCGGCGCGATTCCGCGTCGCTGTCGTGGCGTTTCGCCATGGTGATATCCCGTTTCATCCCGAGCTTAACCCGTTCGCCTCGTCTGTCACAGGGCCTGACGGCGAATGGTAGAAACCAGTAACGCTTCTCGGCCGAAGTCATTTTCTTGCGCAAGGATTGTGCTAATGCTTCGCGTGCCAATGCTATCGAGGGGACCTTATCATGCTTGTCCAGCGCCTTGCTTTACCGCCAATCTTCCGTAATTTAGCTGCGTTCCTGGTGATGGCCGTCATGCTGCCGCTGCTTGCCGGCTGCGGCTACAACACCATCCCGACGGCTGAGGAAAACGCCAAGGCCGCATGGAGCGAGGTGTTGAATCAATACCAGCGCCGCGCCGATCTCATCCCCAATCTGGTCAACACGGTCAAGGGCTATGCCGCGCACGAGAAGGACACGCTCGATGCCGTGGTCGAAGCGCGCGCCAAGGCGACGCAGGTGACCGTGACGCCGGAAACGCTGAACAATCCGGAAGCCTTCAAGAAATTCCAGGACAGCCAGGCCGGCCTGACCAGCGCGCTGTCGCGCCTGCTGGCGGTGGTGGAGAACTATCCCGATCTCAAGGCCAACCAGAACTTTCTGGCGCTGCAAGCACAACTCGAAGGCACCGAGAACCGCATCACGGTCGCCCGCCGCGACTATATCCAGGCGGTGAGAGAGTACAATCTGACGCTGAGGACCTTCCCGTCGGTGATCTGGGCGACCTTGTGGTTCCGCGGCAACCAGCCGTTTGCGAATTTCACCATCGAGGAGGACAAGATGCAGCCGCCGAAGGTCGATTTCGGCACGCAGCAGGGCGGGTGAACGGCGCTTAGCGGGTCTGTTCCCGTTGGCCTTGTACTCCGTCCCACCCCCCTCTGTCCTGCCGGCCATCTCCCCACAGAGGGGGGTGGGAAGAAATGCCGGCCGGATTTTTTTTGGCTTCGTTCTAAGCTTTCTCCTCCTCCCTCTCACCGTTCTCGCGGCCGAATTGCCGGCGCTGACCGGACGGGTCATCGACAATGCCGGCATCATCGATGCCGCGACCAAGGCGGCGCTGACGCAGAAGCTTGCCGATTTCGAGACCAAGGGTTCGGACCAGATCGTCGTTGCGACCATTCCCAGCCTCGACGGCGAGGAGATCGAGCCTTACGCCAACCGGTTGTTTCGCGCCTGGAAACTCGGCCAGGCGAAGGAGAACAACGGCGTGCTTTTGCTGGTGGCGCCGAACGACCGCAAGATGCGCATCGAGGTCGGCTATGGGCTTGAAGGCACGCTGACTGACCTGCACACCAAGTTGATCATCGAAAATGACATGGTGCCGGCCTTCCGTGCTGGCGATTTCTCCGGCGGCATCAGCAAGGCCCTCGACGACATGATCATGGTGCTGGAAGGCAATCCCGAAGAGCTGGAAGCGCGCGGCGAACGCAACCAGCAGCCGCCGTTCAACAGCGACGATCTGTTCTTCACCATCTTCATAGCCATCTGGGCAATCATCTTTTTCGGCGGCCTCGCAGCCTCCATCCTGCCGCCGATCTTCGGCCAGAAGATCGGTCCCGGCCGCTATCGCTGGCTGGGCATGACCTTCGAGCCGAGCCGGCGGTCGTCCGGCGGCTGGTCGGGAGGTTCCGGCGGGGGATGGTCGTCGGGTTCAAGCGGTGGCGGGTTTTCCGGCGGCGGCGGTTCGTCCGGCGGCGGCGGCTCCTCGGGAAGCTGGTGACGAGATGACAAGACACGCCGTCAGCCCGGTGGAATCCGGCCGTTTCATCAAAATGACCGGCACCGCGCTGTTGGCCATAGCGGTGCTGCTGTTCGGCTTCGCGGCCTTCGCCGCCGAATTGCCGGCGCTGACCGGACGGGTCGTCGACAATGCCGGCATCATCGATGCCGCGACCAAGGTGGCGCTGACGCAGAAGCTTGCCGATTTCGAGACCAAGGGGTCCGACCAGATCGTCGTCGCGACCATTCCCAGCCTCGACGGCGAGGAGATCGAGCCTTACGCCAACCGGTTGTTTCGCGCCTGGAAACTCGGCCAGGCGAAGGAGAACAACGGCGTCCTGCTTCTGGTGGCGCCGAACGACCGCAAGATGCGCATCGAGGTCGGCTATGGGCTTGAAGGCACGCTGACCGACCTGCACACCAAGTTGATCATCGAAAACGATATGGTGCCGGCCTTCCGTGCCGGCGATTTCTCAGGCGGCATCAGCAAGGCCGTCGACGACATGATCATGGTGCTGGAAGGCAATCCCGAAGAGCTGGAGGCGCGCGGCAAGCGCAATCCGGCGAATGACAATCCTGTCGATCCCATCTTCATGCTGTTCATCATCCTGTGGGCGACGATGTTCTTCGGCGGCTTGGCAATGGCGTTCCTGCCGCCGATCTTCGGCACGAAACTGTCGCCGGGCGTGTACAAGTGGCTGGGCATGACGTTCCGCTACGGCCGCGGGCCAGGTTCGTCACCCTCCGGTGGCGGTGCCTGGACGTCGGGGACCTCGTCCGGCAGTGGCTGGTCGTCGGGAAGTTCAGGCAGTGGTTGGTCGTCAGGAAGTTCCGGCGGCGGGTTTTCCGGCGGCGGCGGTTCGTCCGGCGGCGGCGGTTCTTCAGGAAGCTGGTGAGACATCAATCATGGCAACACGACCGATCAGCCCCGAGGATCATGAGCGCATCGCCGATGCGATCCGCGCTGCCGAATCAAAGACCGACGGCGAGATCTACTGCGTCGTGGCGCATGCAAGCGACGGCTATTTCTTCCCGGCCGCCTTCATGGCGATGCTCGGCATGCTCGTCGTCAGCCTCGCCGTCGGTTACGGGCTGGAAGCCTGGTGGCTGTCGATCCGCTTGCCGCATTTCGTCATAGCCGAGCTTCTGGCGCTTGCCAGTGTGCTCATCCTGTTGTGGGCATTGCCCGCATTGCGCATCCATTTGGTGCCGAGGCGGCTGCGCTACCAGGCCGCCCACGCCAATGCGATGAAGCAGTTCCTCGCCCGCAACGTCCACCGCACCGCGGCGCGCACCGGCGTGCTGGTGTTCGTCTCGATCGCCGAGCGCTATGCTGAAGTGGTCGCCGACAGCGGCATCGATTCTCGTGTCGGCCAGCATGTCTGGGACGGTGTCGTCCGCGACCTTACGGCGCATGCCGGCGACGATCGGATTGCCGACGGCTTCGTCAGGGCGGTCGAAGCGGTCGGTGCGGTACTGGCCGAGCATTTTCCGATGTCGACCGGCGACAGCAACGAACTGGACGACCATCTGGTCGAGATTTGATCTCGCTAAAGGCGGTTTTGCAGCGTCTCAAGGACGCACCGTTCGGCTGTGCGAAAGCATCGCAGTGGCTGACCGGACTCTTGCAATCGGGCGCCGCGGGTTTATGGTTAACCAATCATGAATACGCTGAGCATCGACATCAGGAAAGCCGAGCCGCGCGATGCAGCCGCCATTGCCGACGTGCATCTCGAGGCCTGGCGCGGCGCCTATTCGGGCATCATCCCACACCGCACTCTGACATCGATGATCAACCGCCGCGGTGCCGACTGGTGGGCGAATGCCATTCGCCGCGCCGCCACCGTCCTGGTCGTCGAAATCGGCGGCAAAATTGCCGGCTACGCGACGATCGGCAAGAACCGTGCCCGCGAACTCAGGCAGCAGGGCGAGATCTACGAGCTTTACCTGCGGCCGGAATATCAAGGCATCGGGCTCGGCAGCCGGCTGTTCTCGGCGGCACGGGCACGGTTGGCCGACCATGGCTTGAAGGGCATGGTGGTGTGGGCGCTGGAAGACAATCAGAACGCACTTGCCTTCTATGCCGGCGCCGGCGGTCGCGATGTGGCCGAGGGCGTCGAGATATTCGAGCAGAAGGCGCTGAAGAAGGTCGCTTTCGTCTGGGAATGACGGCCAGCGCATGATCCGACCGGTTTCGGTTCGGACGATCCCCCAGTACCATTCGCCGCATTGCACCATTCGCCGTCGCCCGCTATCGATCTTCAATCGAGAGAGGGATAAAGCGATGCGTATCGAAGCGATTGCCAGCGGAAAGAACCCGCCCGAGGACGTCAACGTCATTATCGAGGTGCCGATCGGCGGTGAGCCGATCAAGTACGAGATGGACAAGGAGGCCGGCACGCTGTTCGTCGACCGCTTCCTGCACACGTCGATGCGCTATCCCGGCAATTACGGTTTCGTACCGCACACGCTGTCGGGCGACGGCGACCCGATCGACGTGCTGGTCTGCAACACACGCGCGCTGGTGCCGGGCTGCGTCATCAATGTGCGGCCGATCGGCGTGCTGGTGATGGAGGACAATGCCGGCCAGGACGAGAAGGTCATCGCGGTTCCTTCGCCCAAGCTGACCTTGCGCTATGAGGACGTTCACGAATACACGCAGCTGCCTGATATCACCCGCCAGCAGGTGCAGCATTTTTTCGAGCACTACAAGGATCTCGAACCCGGCAAATGGGTCAAGATCGAGGGCTGGTACGATGCCGCCTATGCCAAGAAGATGATCGTCGAGGCAATCGAGCGGGCCAAGCGCAAGTAATTGACGGGCGCAAATAGTCAGTTATCGACGCGGCCGAAATCGGGCGTGTTGCCCAGCATCACACGCTTGTCCTTGCCGCAGGCGAAGGTGCGTGCCTTCTCGTCGGCAAGCTTACGCGCCTGATCGTTGGCGGCGGGATTGCCGGTGGCGAGCACAAGAGCGATCGTGCAGCCTTCGTGGGCGCCAGGCTGGGCAACCTTGGCGACGATCAGCACTTCCGTCGACTTGTTCTCGCCCTCGCTATCGCTGATCGAGCGACGATGGATGACTGCGATAGGAACGGCCATATCGCCCTTGGTTTCGATACGCCACTCGACTTTGGGTCCAGCCGAGTTGAGGCCGGAAAAGCTTTCCCAGACCGTGGTCATGTCGCCAGGTGGAAACCCGTAGAACAGCGATTCCCGCGCATCGTCGTAAGAAACCATCACCGGGTAGCCGCCATAGCCCGAACAGGCGAGGTCGG
The DNA here is from genome assembly GCF_040321065.1 of Mesorhizobium sp. M0563. Classification (NCBI taxonomy): domain Bacteria; kingdom Pseudomonadati; phylum Pseudomonadota; class Alphaproteobacteria; order Hyphomicrobiales; family Phyllobacteriaceae; genus Mesorhizobium; species Mesorhizobium sp. M0563. The sequence continues at coordinate 15,812 of NZ_JAMYQV010000026.1, read as the reverse complement.
CCCAGTCGCCGTCGCCTTCCTCCGCCTGGGCATAAGTCACGCAGTCCTTCTCCCAGACGAGATCGGTATAGACGCTGGATATGCCGCCAGCCCGGGCCGCCTGGCAGAAACCGGCGAGGGCAAGCGGGATCAAAAGAGCGCGCATGGCGGACAACTCCGTTCGGGCTGCCGCAGCGTACCGTCAAATTCAGCAGCAGCCTAGACGAAGTCAGGCTGCTCACAGTGACCTGGTAAACGGAACGCTATTTCCTCAAGCTTGCCTCGATCAGAAGATCGGCGTTGCGGGCCACCGACTGCGCCGGTCCGCCGGCACCGAACAACTGGCCGCTGATATAGGCTCCCTCGATCAGGAGCAGCAGCCCGTCACCCAGCGTGTCGGCGTCGCCGGCGCCCATCGCCGCCGCCATAGCACGCAGGCGCCGGCGCAATTCCTGCTTGTTGGCCTCGCTCACGACGCGGGCCGGATGGCCGTGTTCGGGATATTCGACCGCGGCATTGGTCATGCCGCAGCCGCGATAGTCGGGCCTTTGCGTGCGCTTGCCGACACGCGTCAGGAAGGCGACGATCTGCGCGCGCGGATCGCCGGGATGGGCATTCACCGCCTCGTCGAAGCGCTCCCAGAATTCGAGGTCATAGTGCCGAAGATAGGATGCGGCCAACTCATCCTTGGACGGAAAGCTGCGGTAGAGGCTTGGCTTGGTGACGCCGGCACGCCGTACGATCTCGTCGACGCCGATCGCCCTGATGCCTTGCCGGTAGAACAGGTCGCGCGCCACCTGGAGAATCCGTTCGGCGGCGCGAGGCAGCGGTGCGCCATTCTCGTTGATCGTTGGTTCAATGCTTTTCATGTCTGGTTTGCCGATTGCCTGGTTGACAATGTTACCGGTCGGTACGTATGTTCCGCACATCTGAAACGTACCGGTCAGTAACATGATAGCTCAATCCCGCCCGTTTGGCCAGCGCTACGCTTTCGTCGTGGTCGCCGTCATCTTCCTCTGCCTGCTGATCGCCGCGGGCCTGCGTTCGGCGCCGGCAGTCATGATGCTGCCGCTGGAGAATAGTTTCGGCTGGCGGCGCGACGTCGTCTCGCTGGCCGCGGCCACCGGCATCTTCCTCTATGGCCTGACTGGGCCGTTTGCCGCGGCGCTGATGGAGCGGATCGGGCTGCGCCGCACCTTGCTTGCCGCGCTGCTGTTGATGTCGGGATCGACCGCGCTCAGCCTGCTGATGACCAAGCCGTGGCATCTGCTCCTCACCTGGGGCGTGTTTTCCGGCATCAGCTCGGGCGCCGTCGCCACCGTGCTCGGCGCCACCATCGTCAACCGCTGGTTCAAGACCAATCGCGGCCTTGTGATGGGACTGATGTCGGCGTCCAGCGCCACCGGGCTGCTGGTCTTCCTGCCGCTGCTCGCCTCGCTCGCCCAGTCTGGCGGCTGGAAGCCGGTCGCTATTGCCATTGCCGTGGCCACCGCCGCCTTGGTGCCGCTGGTTTATATGCTGGTACCGGAGCGTCCGGCCGCGATCGGCATGGTCCGCTATGGCGCCGAGCTCGACGATGTGCCGCCCGCGCCGCCGGCCGCGCAAGGCAATTTCCTCGCGCATACGCTGAGCACGTTGCGCCGCGCCGCCGGTACGCGTGTGTTCTGGTACCTGTTCGCCACCTTCTTCGTTTGCGGCTTCACCACCAACGGGTTGGTCGGCACGCACCTGATCGCCTTTTGCGGCGATATGGGCATCGGCGAAGTGCAGGCCGCGGGCCTGCTCTCGATGATGGGTATCTTCGATCTTATTGGCACGACGCTGTCGGGCTGGCTCACCGACCGTTTCGACCCGCGCAAGCTGCTCGGCATCTATTACGGCATTCGCGGCCTGTCGCTGATCTATCTGCCCTATTCCGGCTTCTCGGCGACCAGCCTGATCATCTTCGCCGTATTTTACGGACTGGACTGGATCGCCACAGTGCCGCCGACGCTGCGGCTTTCCAACGAGGCGTTCGGCGACCGCAGCGGGCCGATCGTCTTCGGCTGGATCGTCGCCGGCCATCAAGTCGGCGCAGCGACAGCGGCCTTTTTCGGTGGCACTATGCGTGAGTTGCAGGGCAATTACGAGCTTGCCTTCCTGATCGCCGGCATGACGGCAATAGCCGCCGCCTGCATCTCGCTGCTGATCAACACCAGCCGCCCGGCGTTCGATCCTGAACCGCAGGCGGCATAGCTTCTCGTTGCAGGAGAGATGCCGTCGGCCAAATTGCCGATCTCCCCCCTCGCGGGGGAGATGCCCGGCAGGGCAGAGGGGGCGCGAAGGTTCGCCAGCCTCCGACTTTACGCAATGTTCTGCCCAAACTCCGCTGCTCCGTCTGATTTCTTTCTGATTTGTACGTCGGCGGGACAGCGCCCCCCTCTGGCCTGCCGGCCATCTCCCCCGCAAGGGACCCGCAAGGGGGAGATCAGCAGCTTCGCCGCCGAGCGGTCCAGCCTTCCCGCTTGTTGATGTCAGAAAACCTTCATCGTTTCGAAATGTGCCTGAAACATTGAAGCTGGAGCTTGGCGGCGACGTTCAACGCCATCCAGGAGACAGCCATGAACAAGATTTCAATGACGCGGCGCGCTTTCGTCACGTCGGCCAGCGCCGTTGGCCTGGTCGGCGCCTCGGGTCTCGCCCTTCCCTATTACTCGCGCGCCAATCAGCGCCCGGCCTTCACCCATGGCATTCAGTCCGGCGATGTCGACGCGACCAGCGGCATGGTCTGGACGCGCACGGACCGGCCGTCGCGCGTCATGTTCGAAGTGTCGTCGACGGAAAATTTCGCCAATGCCGTCCGCCTGGCGCCGCTCGATACGTCGCCGGCCAGCGACTATACGGTGAAGCGGCTGCTTACCGATCTCGCCTCCGACCAGGACATTTTCTACCGCATGGTGGCGGCCGATCTTGCCGACATCAACGCCGTTTCGGAGCCGATCGTCGGCCGCTTCCGCACGGCACCTGCCTCGAAGCGCGACATTCGTTTCGCCTGGTCGGGCGACACCGCCGGCCAAGGCTGGGGCATCGACGAGACCGGCATGAAGACCTACGCCACGATCGCCAAGCACACGCCCGACTTCTTCCTGCATTCGGGCGATACGGTCTATGCCGATGGTGCGATGAAGGACGAGGTCGACCTGCCCAATGGCGACAAGTGGAAAAACACAGTGCTGATCGACGAAAAGCGCAAGGTTGCCGAGACGCTGGACGAATACCGGGCGCAGTGGAAATACAACCTGATGGACAAGAACGTTCTTGCGCTCAGTGCCATCTGCCCGACTTTCTATCAGTGGGACGACCATGAGGTGCTTAACAACTGGTCGGACTCGAAGGACCTGACCGCCGACGACCGCTACACCGAAAAATCGATCCATGTGCTGGCGGCACGTGCTGCGCGCGCCTTCCACGAGATGACGACGATCCGCTACGAACTGTCGGAGCCGGGCCGCGTCTACCGCAAGATCGCTTATGGGCCGCTGCTCGATGTGTTCTTCCTCGACATGCGTTCCTACCGCGGCCCCAACGGCCCGGATATGCAGGAGACGATGACGCCGCAATCGCGCATCCTCGGCGAACAGCAGATTAAGTGGTTGAAGCGTGAGCTGGCAAATTCCAACGCGACGTGGAAAATCATCGCCGCCGATATGCCGCTCGGCCTCGTGGTCTGGAATGACGGTACCAAGAAGGTCGGGGCCGAGGCAGTCAGCAATGGCGACAATGGCCCGGCCAAGGGGCGCGAGCTGGAAATTGCCCACCTTCTTCGCTATATAAAGAACGCGGGCATCAGCAATACCGTTTGGCTCACCGCAGACGTGCATTACACGGCCGCGCATTACTACAATCCGGACAAGGCGCAGTTCCAGGACTTCAATCCGTTCTGGGAATTCGTTTCGGGTCCGATCCATTCAGGCACATTCGGACCGAATGGTTTCGACATGACCTTCGGCCCGGAGCTGAAGTTCATCAAGGCACCGACTGCCGAGCAGGGTCAGAACCTGCCGCCGTCGGCCGGCCTGCAGTTCTTCGGACTTGTCGATATCGATGGCGCTACAGAGCAGCTGACGGTGCGGCTGATGGATCGCGACGACAGCGAACTCTACAAGGTCACGCTCGATCCGGTCCGGTCGGCGTGAGCGACTGCACCATTATCCTCGGGCCAGCCCGAGGGTAGGACGTGTATCAATCGGGATAGCAGACGACGGGAATGTTGGGCCAGACGGCGCTGTCGCATCCGGCATTTTGCTGCCTTTGCTTGAAGGCGGCGCTGACTGGCCCGGTCACCACCGGGTCGACGCCATCGGGAGCATCGGCAAAAAGCTGCTCCGCCGACCGCTTGTCGGACGGCAGGGCAGTCCGCGTCTCCTTGAACGACGCGGCCGACTGCGCCGCGCCTGCCGCGAGGAGGACGGCGAGTGCGCTACATGCCAAAATCGGCCGGAGTCTGCTGCCTGCGTCGATCATGAAATTCGAACTGCCCGGACCATGAAAGGTTCCGCCTTGGTTAATAATTCCACTTCACACCAAGACATTTAAGATTTGGTGACTTTATTTGGTGACTCGCCTCCTCTTTCGCAATTGCGAAAAACCCTGTATGAGCCGCCCAACCGAAAGAGGCAGCGCCTTTTGGCCTGCTGCCTGCAACGCTCCCGAGACCAAAACATGAAAATCCGCAATATCGCGATCATCGCGCACGTCGACCATGGAAAAACCACCCTCGTCGATCAGCTCCTGAAACAGTCCGGCTCGTTCCGCGACAACCAGCGCGTCGCCGAGCGCGCCATGGATTCGAACGATCTCGAAAAGGAACGCGGCATCACCATCCTGGCCAAGGCGACCTCGGTCGACTGGAAGGGCACCCGCATCAACATCGTCGACACGCCCGGCCACGCCGACTTCGGCGGTGAGGTCGAGCGCATCCTGTCGATGGTGGATTCGGCCATCGTGCTGGTCGACGCCGCCGAGGGGCCGATGCCGCAGACCAAATTCGTCGTCGGCAAGGCGCTCAAGGTCGGACTGAAGCCGATCGTCGTCATCAACAAGATCGACCGGCCGGATGCCCGCCACGTCGAGGTGGTCAACGAGGTGTTCGACCTGTTTGCCGCGCTTGACGCGACCGACGAGCAGCTCGACTTCCCGATCCTTTACGGTTCGGGCCGTGACGGCTGGGTCTCCGAAAACCCCGAAGGTCCGAAGGACCAGGCTCTGGCGCCGCTGTTCGACCTCGTCATCAAGCACGTGCCGGCGCCGACCGTTCATCCTGGCCCGTTCCGCATGATCGGCACCATTCTGGAAGCCAATCCGTTCCTCGGCCGCATCATCACCGGCCGTATCGAATCCGGCACGCTGAAATCCAACCAGGCGGTCAAGGTGCTGCACCATGATGGCACCCAGGTCGAAACCGGCCGCATCTCGAAGATCCTTGCTTTTCGCGGGCTCGAGCGCCAGCCCATCGACGAAGCGCAGGCAGGCGACATCGTCGCCATCGCCGGCTTGTCGAAAGGCACCGTCGCCGACACGTTCTGCGACCTGTCGGTGACCGAGCCGCTGCACGCGCAGCCTATCGATCCGCCGACGGTGACGATGTCGTTCCTGGTCAACGATTCACCGCTGGCGGGCACCGAAGGCGACAAGGTGACCAGCCGCGTCATCCGGGACCGCCTGCTGCGCGAGGCCGAAGGCAATGTCGCGCTGAAGATCGAGGAATCGCCGGACAAGGATTCGTTCTTCGTCTCCGGACGCGGCGAATTGCAGCTGGCCGTGCTGATCGAGACGATGCGCCGCGAAGGTTTTGAGATCGCCGTGTCGCGGCCGCGCGTCGTCATGCAGAAGGGCGAGAACGGCGAATTGCTGGAGCCGGTCGAGGAAGTCGTCATCGACGTTGACGAGGAGCATGCCGGCGTCGTCGTGCAAAAAATGTCGGAGCGCAAGGCCGAGATGGTCGAGCTGCGCCCTTCGGGCGGCAATCGCCAGCGCATCGTCTTCCACGCGCCGACGCGCGGCCTGATCGGCTACCAGTCGGAACTGCTGACCGACACGCGCGGCACCGCCGTGATGAACCGGCTGTTCCACGCCTACGAACCCTATAAGGGTGAGCTGCCCGGCCGCACCAACGGCGTGCTGATCTCAAACGAACAGGGTGAATCGGTGGCCTATGCCATGTGGAACCTGGAAGACCGCGGCCCGATGGTCATCGACCCCGGCGTCAAGGTCTATCAGGGCATGATCATCGGTATCCATTCCAGGGACAACGACCTCGAAGTCAACGTGCTCAAGGGCAAGAAGCTGACGAACATCCGCGCCGCCGGCAAGGACGAGGCGGTAAAACTGACGCCGCCGATCCGCATGACGCTGGAACGCGCGCTGGCCTGGATCCAGGACGACGAGCTGGTCGAGGTGACGCCGAAGACCATCCGCCTGCGCAAGCTCTATCTCGACCCGAACGAGCGCAAGCGTTTCGAGAAGTCGGCGAAAGTGGTCGGCGCGGCGTAAGCCACTTTTCTCAGCCACTATGAGGGAGGGAGCACGTGCGTGCTTCCTCCCTTTATCTTACCCGCCGGCAGCCGCGATAATGCCGTCCCGGTCTGGATCGCTAGACAGGTCGATGCGGATCGCCGTTCCCGCCCGGGCCGGCCTGCGCAAGGCTTTGGCCCCATCCGGACCAACCACCAGCAATCGCTTCTCTTCCCAAACCTGAAGCCGCGATCGCGAGACACCGAGTTCGTTGGCGAGCAACCGGTCGAGCCGCAGCGCTGTCGGCATTTCGAGCTCGAACTGGAGTTCGAGGGCGGCGGTGTTTTCCGGCCTGTCCCCGAGCACCTGCTTATGAACGGCGGCTTCAGGAAACTCCTCGACGCGCCCGATCCTGCTTCGCAGTGCGGCAGTATCGAAAGCATGGCGCCGCGCCAGGACCGGATCGTTGCGTTCGAGCGCCTGCAATATTGCCGGTTCGATATCGCGGCGACTGCATCGCTCCAGAATGCCGAAATTCCAGGAATTGTCGCAATCGATGCAGCGGTAGATCAACCAGGCATCAATGCGTTTGCCATTGGCATTGACCCGGAATTTGCCGCTGCAGCGATAGGCTTTCAGACCGCCGCAGCGATTGCAGTTGAGGTGAGGTCGCGGTGCGGTCTTGGGCGCGATCGTCCAGCGGATACGCAGTGTCGAAGGCATGCCGAAAAGCCCTTCCCGTCGGGAAGTTCGTCAGATCGGCGATGTCGAGATGCCCCTGCGGGCACGGCGTGGCGAGAGACTGCGGCAGTTGGAAATCAGGTGTCGCGGGTTATGCGCGACAGCGGTTCAGCAGTGCCAAACCGGTCTCGAACCGCCACCCTGAAGAACAGATGATGTGAAAACAGGCACCGCGACTGCGACGCCCTGCTCTGTGTCGGGGGAGTTGGCGAGACCGGCGGTTACGTAGGCAAAGTGAAGCTCGGAAAGGATTTCGAGACGACACTTCTAGCCGCGAGGTGCCTGGCCGACAAGCCTTCTTTCGGTGGACGCTACCGTCGCCGGAACAGTTGGGTTATGTTGAAGCGTCCAAAAATTTCTAACGAGATCCGCGTCATGCATTTCACGTCGCTTCTGATTTTTGCCGGCGCCCTGCTTGTTGCCGCCGGCTCGCCGGGCCCGTCGATTGCCGCACTTGTGGCGCGGGTCATCGCAAAAGGGTTTCGCGACGTGTTTCCGTTCCTGCTTGCCATGTGGATCGGCGAAGCGATCTGGCTATCACTGGCGGTGTTTGGCCTCGCCGTGGTGGCGCAGACGTTCCACTTCGCCTTTGTCGTCGTGAAATGGGTTGGCGTCGTCTATCTCGCCTGGCTTGCCTGGAAGATGTGGACCGCACCGGTCGAGGCAAAAGAAGGTTCGCTGCCGCGCGAAGATTCGCCCGTCAGACTGTTCTTTGCCGGCATGGCGGTAACGCTCGGCAACCCCAAGATCATGATGTTCTACCTGGCGCTGCTGCCGACCATCATCGATCTCGGTTCAGTCAGCGTGATCGGCTGGGTCGAGCTGACGGCGACCATGGCCGTGGTGCTGGTCGCCATCGATTTGACCTGGGTGCTCGCCGCATCGCAGGCGCGCAAGCTCTTGAGGAGCAAACGGGCGATGAAGATCGCCAACCGCGTCAGCGCCGGCACCATGGCCGGCGCTGCGGCGGCGATCGCGGCGCGGTCTTGAGCCGCCGCGTCAACCCATTTCGATTATCGGTGCGATCTCGACGCTGAAACCCGGGTCCGTCAGGATAGGACAATCCTTGGCTTTGCGGACGGCATCGTCGATGTCTTTCGCTTCGATGATGGTGTAACCGGCGGTCGGATTGCTGCCGCCATTGTTCTCGACCTTGCCGCCGGGCAGCAGGGTCTTCGACATGCCGACTGGATTGCCACCGTCGACCACGGCTGAGCCAAGCTTGCCGTACCAGCCGTTCCAGGCATCCATCGCTGCCTTCCGTTCGGCCTCCTCGGTCGGCATCTTGCCCGAGCCGTGATAGACGTAGAGAAATTTCGCCATGTTCTCCTCCTTTGATCGGCGGCATCGAACCGGCATGCGGTCATGCCGCATGCCGATCATCGGACCAAACCGGCAAACAAGCAACGAGAATGCGATGTAGCTAATATATACGACCGCGGTGCCCTATCGCGCCATCGCGTGATATTCATCGTTCGGCCGCATATCGATCGCCGATGCCAGCCGGTTCGACATGTTGAAGAACGCGGCAGTCGAGGCGATATCCCAGATGTCGCGGTCGGAAAAGCCCACTTGCCGCAGCGCCGCCCGGTCGGCTGCGACGATCTTTGCCGGCTGCTCGGTCAGCTTCACCGCGAATTCGAGCATGGCGCGCTGCCTGTCTGACAGCTCGGCGGCGCGAAAATTCATCACCATCATCTCGCCGAAGGCCGGGTCGCCGGAAAGCTGGCGCACCGCCGCGCCATGTGCAACCAGGCAATAATAGCAATGGTTGACCGATGAGACGACCACCGCGATCATCTCTCGCTCCAGCTTCGACAGGCCGGATTCACCCAGCATCAAATCATTGTACATGTCGGTGAAAGCGCGCAGCTTCTTCTCGTCGAAGGCGTAGGCGAGCAGCACATTGGGAACGAGGCCGAGCTTCTCCCGGCATTTGGCGAAATAGGCGTTGGTCGCTTCGCTCAGCTCCGCCGGTGCGAGGTCAAGCGCGGTGATTTTGTCTGTCATAGGGGATTTCTCCTCGTTTTCCGCCAGGCTGCCGGTGAATTCCGACATTTCGTCGCAAGCCGTCAAACCTTTGTCGCCAAATACCCGTCATCTGCTACGATAGTTGTAAAAACATGACGGGAGGGAATTAGCTCATGGCCGGCCTGAAATCCGCAAGCCAGTTGAAAAAGATGAGTCCGGCCAAGGGCAGCGAAAAGCCCGGCAGGCTTGCCGACTACTTGCTGGCCCGAGCTCCGGCCGAAGATGTCGCCGCCTACGACGTCATCGATCTCGAACGCGCTGCCGAACTCGCCGGCCGCGCTGTCGCCCGGCACAAGAAGGACGACTGCGTCGTTGCCATAGACGTCGATTCCGGTGTCGTCCGCCAAGGCCGGCCGATGACGGTGATCACCGTCGTCAACGACAACATGCCGTTCCTGTTCGATTCCGTCCTCGGTGAGATTACAGAGAGCGCCGGCGAGCCGCTGCTGGTTACCCACCCGGTCATCGTGGTCAGGCACGGCAAGAACGGCGTCGAGGAAATCCTCGGCGATGGCGGTTATGCCAAGGGCGAGCACAGCCATGACCGGCTGAGCGTCATCCATGTCCATATCGGCCGCCTTTCGGCCGAGCAGGCCGAAGGCCTTTCCGCACGCCTGACGAAGCTGCTCGGTCAGGTGCGCGCCGCCGTCATCGACTGGAAGCCGATGCTTGCCCGCCTCGACCAGGCGATCTCGGAATTCCGCTACTCGCCGGTGCCGCTCGACAAGGCCCATGTCACCGAGGCGATCGCCTTCCTCGAATGGCTGCGCGACGACAATTTCACCTTTCTAGGCATGCGTGAATTCAAATACACCGGCGGCGAGAAGAGCGGCATGCTCGAGCGTGCCGAAAAGCCCGGCCTCGGCATCCTTTCCGATCCCGACGTGCTGGTGCTCAGGCGTGGCACCGAAGCGGTGAGCACGACGCCGGAAATCCGCGCCTTCCTGCATGGGCCGGAACCGCTGATCGTCACCAAGGCCAACGCCAAGTCATCGGTGCACCGCCGCATCTACCTCGACTACATCGGCGTCAAGACCTACACCGGCAAAGGCGTGCTTTCGGGCGAGCTGCGCATCGTCGGACTGTTCACCTCGACTGCTTATACGCGCTCGGTGATGAAAATCCCCTATCTGCGCTCGAAGGCCGAAACCGTCATTGCCAAATCCGGCTTCAATCCCGGCGACCACTCCGGCAAGGCATTGATCAACGTGCTGGAGAGCTATCCGCGCGACGAGTTGTTCCAGGTTCCGGTGCCGATCCTGCGCAAGCATGCCGAAGCCATACTGGGATTGATCGAGCGGCCGCGCGTCAGGGCATTGGTGCGTGTCGACCAGTTCGACCGCTTCGTCTCCGTGCTCGTCTTCGTGCCGCGCGACCGCTACGACAGCGTCGTGCGCGAGAAGATCGGCACCTATCTGAAGACCGTCTTCGAAGGCCGGCTGTCGGCCTATTATCCGGCCTTCCCGGAAGGCGGGCTGGCGCGCGTCCACTTCATCATCGGCCGCTCCGGCGGCAAGACGCCGAAGGTCGAGCAGGCGACGATCGAGGCGGCGATTCGCGACATCGTACGGACCTGGGACGATGCACTGCGCGAGACCGCGACCGAGACCGGGGCCGACGCGAAGCTAACGGCCATCGCCTCGCGCTTTTCGGAAAGTTATCGCGACAGTTTCCCGCCGGCCGTGGCGCTGGCCGATGCCGGGCGCATCGCCAGGCTCGATGCGTCAAATCCGATCGCCATCGACTATTACCGTCACGCCGACCAGAAGCCGCATCAGGCGGCGCTGAAAATCTATCACCATGGCAGCCCGGTGGCGCTGTCGCGGCGCGTGCCCGTGCTGGAAAACATCGGTTTCCGCGTCATCAGCGAGCGTACTTTCGAGGTCGGCGACAATCAATCCGGCATGGTCTTCATCCACGACATGGAACTTGAGAACAGCTACGGCAGGCCGATCGACCTCGGCAATGGCGGCGCGCTGTTCGAGGACGCGTTCCTTTCCGTCTGGCGCGGCAATGTCGACAATGACGGCTATAACGGCCTCGCCCAGACCGCAGGCCTGTGGTCGGGCGAGATCACCGTCCTGCGCGCCTATGGCCGCTATCTGCAGCAGGCCGGTATCCCGCAGAGCCAGGACTTCATCGCCGCCGCACTCAACCGCTATCCCGAGATCGCCCGCGGACTGCATGCGCTGTTCGTCGCCCGCCTCGGCCCGACGGATGAGACGGAAGGCGTCGTTCAGGCCAAACATCTGAAGGCCAAGATCACGGATGCGCTGGAAGACGTTCCCAACATCGACGACGACACCATCATCCGACGTTATCTGAACCTGATCGAAGCCTCGCTGCGCACCAATCATTTCGTTGCCGATACGAAAGAGAAGGGCCAATCACTGGCGATCAAGCTCGATTCGCAATCGGTCGACGGGCTGCCGGCGCCGCGGCCATGGCGCGAGATCTTCGTCTATGGCTCCGAGGTCGAGGGCGTGCATCTGCGCTTCGGCCCGGTCGCGCGCGGCGGCCTGCGCTGGTCGGACCGTGCGCAGGACTATCGCACCGAGGTGCTTGGCCTGGTCAAGGCACAGCAAGTCAAGAATGCGGTGATCGTGCCGGTTGGCGCCAAGGGCGGCTTCTACCCGAAAAAGCTGCCGATGAGCGCCGGGCGCGACGCCATTTTCGAGGCCGGCACGGCCGCCTACAAGAATTACGTTTCCAGCCTGTTGTCGATCACCGACAATATCGGCCTGGACGGCGTCATCCCGCCAGCCGGCGTGGTGCGGCGCGATCAGGATGATCCGTATTTCGTCGTCGCCGCGGACAAGGGAACGGCGACCTTCTCGGACACCGCCAACGCCATAAGCGAAAGGCACGGCTTCTGGCTCGACGACGCTTTCGCCAGCGGCGGTTCGGCCGGATACGACCACAAGAAGATGGGCATCACCGCGAAGGGCGCCTGGGAAGCAGTCAAGCGGCATTTCCGCGAGATGAACCGCGACATCCAAACCACGCCGTTCACTGTCGTCGGCGTCGGCGACATGTCGGGCGACGTGTTCGGCAACGGCATGCTGCTGTCGGAGCAGACCCGGCTGATCGCCGCCTTTGATCATCGCGACATCTTCATCGATCCCGATCCCGACATGGCGGCTTCGATGGCCGAGCGCCGGCGTATGTTCGCTCTCGCCCGTTCAAGCTGGCAGGATTACGACAAGACGAAGCTGTCGGAGGGCGGCATCATCGTCTCGCGCAGCCAGAAGTCGATCACCTTGCCGGCGCCCGCGGCTGCGGCGATCGGCCTCGGCAAGACAACGGCCACGCCAGTCGAGATCATGAGTGCCATTCTCAAGGCGCCGGCAGACCTTTTGTGGTTTGGCGGCATCGGCACCTATGTCAGGGCATCGGGCGAGACCAACCAGGACGTCGGCGACCGTGCCAATGACGCGATCCGCATCACCGCGCTCGACCTGCGTGCCAAGGTCATCGGTGAGGGGGCCAATCTCGGCGTCACGCAGCGGGCGCGCATCGAATTCGGATTGAATGGCGGCCGCTGCAACTCAGATGCGATCGACAATTCGGGCGGCGTGAATTGCTCCGACGTCGAGGTCAACATCAAGATCGCGCTGGCTTCCGCCATGCGCAAGGGATCGCTGACCCGGCCGGCGCGCAACAAATTGCTGGCCGAGATGACCGATGAGGTCAGCGCCCTGGTGCTGTCCAACAATTACCAGCAGACGCTGGCGCTGTCCCTTGCCCGTAAGCGCGGGCTCGCCGACATCGCCCATCAGAGCCGCTTCATGGCGACGCTGGAGGCGCGCGGACTGCTCGACCGTGCCGTCGAGGCGCTGCCGTCGCCGGCGGCCTTTGCCGAGCGCGAGACGCGCGGTGAGCCGCTGACCCGGGCCGAGCTCGGCGTGCTGCTCGCCTATGCCAAGATCGTGCTGTTTTCCGATATCGTCGCCAGCGACGTGCCGGACGATCCGCATTTCGACCGTGATCTGATGGGCTATTTCCCCGATCGCATGGCGAAGAAATATGCGGGAGAAATCCACGGCCATCGGCTGCGCCGCGAGATCATCGCCCGTGTCGTCGCCAATGATCTGGTCAATCGCGGCGGCCCGTCCTTCGTCAACAGGCTGCAGGAAGCGACTGGCCGCAGTGCCGCCGATGTCGTGCGCACCTTCGCCGTGGTGCGGGATGGCTTTGCGCTGCCGGCGCTCTACCGGCAGATCGACGCGCTCGACAACCAGATCGACGGACAGATCCAGCTCGACCTCTATCAGGCGGTCAGCCGGCTGATCTATGTGACCAGCGGCTGGTACCTGAAGAACGATGCCGGCACCGCACCGCTCGGGCAGCGGATCGCCGAGTTGCAGGATGCGCGCAAGGCGCTGGAGCCGAAGCTCGTTTCGCTGCTGCCGGCCTTCTCTCGCGAGCGGATCGAGGAGCGGCGGCACGGCCTGTCGAAGGGCGGCGCGCCCGAGAGCCTTGCCGAGCAACTGGCGTTGACCGATGTGGCGGAGCTCATCCCCGACATTGCGCTGACGGCGCGGACGGCAAATGCCAGCATCGTCGCTGCCGCCAAGGCGTTTTTTGCAGTCAGCGATGTCTTCCGCATCCCGCGCGTCGAAGATGCGGCGCGCTCGATCACGCCCTCGGATTATTATGATCAACTGGCGCTTTTCCGCGCCACCGACACGATCGGCGCGGCCAGGCGCGGCATCGCCGTGGCGGCACTCACCAGTCATGCCGAGGCGGCGGATCCGGTGACAGCATGGCTGGAGGCCGGCGGCGAACGGGTCGGACGCATCCGCGAGCGACTGCAGGCTCTGACCGAGGGCGGCGACATCACCGTGTCCCGGCTGTCGGTGGCGTCCGGCCTGATGAGTGATCTGACGGCGCTGTGAGACGTCTTCACATCGCGCGGGATTGCCGGGAAGAACTGCGCTATAGAGCGAACGGCGCGCTGCTTTGGGGCGCCGGAGCATGATCGCGAACGTAACGATCGGCTTTTGGACAAGATCGTGCTCAACAACAAGACGGAGCATCATGCCGATTCGATCGGCACGGAGCAAGCTCCAGCGGAGGGGACATGGCTGAGATCGCAGTGCAGCGTGCGTCGGGACGCGGCATCTGGGGATGGATGCTGTTCGACTGGGCGGCCCAGCCGTTCTTCACGGTCGTCACCACCTTCATCTTCGGTCCTTATTTCGTCTCGCGCATGGCCAGCAATCCGGAGACGGGGCAAGCGGCCTGGGGCTACGGCATTGCCGCCGCCGGCCTCGTCATCGCCGTTTTGTCGCCGATCCTCGGCTCGATCGCCGATCAGACCGGACCACGCAAACCGTGGATAGCCTTCTTCGCCGCGGTCAAGATCACCAGCCTCACCTTGCTGTGGTTCGCCGCGCCCGGCTCCAACCTTTTTCTGGTCGTGGCGTTGTTCTCGCTGGCATCGGTCGCGGCTGAATTCTCGACCGTGTTCAATGACTCGATGATGCCGCGCCTGGTGCCGAAGAGCGACATCGGCAGGATCTCGAACATGGCTTGGGGGCTCGGCTATCTCGGTGGCATGATCGCGCTAATCTTCGTCGTTACCGTCATGGCCGGCTCGCCTGAAACCGGCAAGACCGTCGTCGGGCTCGACCCGATCTTCGGCCTTGACCCCAGGCTCGGCGAGGACGCGCGCGCCACCGGACCGTTGTCGGCGGCCTGGTATTTCCTGTTCATCCTGCCGATGTTCTTTTTCACGCCTGATGCGATCAAAGGCATTCCAATCGGGCCGGCGGTGCGCGAGGGCCTGTCGGAACTGAAGTCGACGCTAGCCGAAGTAAGCAAGCGCAGCGGTATTTTTCGCTTTCTCGTCGCCCGCATGATCTATCAGGACGGCGTCAACGCGCTGCTGGCGCTGGGCGGAACGTTTGCGGCGGCAATGTTCCATTGGTCGATCACAGAGATCGGCCTGTTCGGCATCATCCTCAACGTCGTTGCCATCGTCGGCTGCGTGGTTGCCGCACGGCTCGACACTGCACTGGGTTCCAAGACCATAGTGATGATTTCGCTGGTCATGCTGAGCATTGCCACGATCGGCATCGTCTCGACCGGCCCGGGCTATACGCTGTTCGGCGCCTGGGTGATGCCCGGACTGGACGGCGGCGGATTGTTCGGCACGGCGGCGGAAAAAGCCTACATTTTCTACGGCCTGCTGATCGGGCTTGCCTTCGGGCCGGTGCAGGCATCGTCGCGCTCCTACATGGCGCGCAGCGTCTCCGCAGCCGAATCCGGCCGCTATTTCGGCATCTATGCGCTGGCCGGTCGGGCAACAAGTTTTGCAGCGCCCTTCATGGTGGCCACGATCACCCTGGCCAGCGGCTCGGCGCGGCTCGGCATGGCGGCGATCGTGCTGTTCCTCGGCGCCGGCATGGCGATCCTGATCGGCACGCCCTATCCGGCGGATCGGCCGGCAGAGTGAGCTGCTCTTCCCCTCTCCCACAGCGGGCCTGTTGCGTAATTCGCTGATTGTGATTCTCTGAGGTGGACGGTCTGAGGGAATCGCGATGGCAGTGAAGCAGACGGGCCAG